>CAZBKV010000037.1:0-11040 GCA_964492575.1 uncultured Verrucomicrobiota bacterium
CCCAAAACGGCAAGAAAAAAATGAAGATTTTTCTTTCCCTTCTATTCTGACTACACTTTGAACTTTCAAAAACTCCCCTCTCGCCCTTCTCTCCCAATGCTTTTCCCATTCCCTAGGGGTAAAATCCGTTCAAACGACCCAGCCGATTTTTTTTTCGGATGAGCTCTAGTCCTTCGCCAGCCGAAGATCGGTGATGCATTCGACATGTTGGGTCTGAGGAAACATGTCCAGCGGGGTGAGGGAATCGACGCGGTAGAGTCCGTCCTGACACAGTGCCCGGAGATCCCGAGCCAGGGTCGCCGGATGACAGGAGACGTAGAGGATCTGCCGCGGCCGAGTCCGTCGCAACAGTTCAATCACCGAACTGGCACAGCCGATCCGAGGCGGATCAAGGATCACCGTCGTCTGTTCAGGCCGAAACTGATCAATCAACCCCGGCAACCGTTCTTCCGCGCTGCCACGGATGAATTCTCCGTTGGTTATCCTGCGGTTTTGGGCATTCTGTTGGGCCGCTCGGATGGCTTGCACATCGATTTCCACCCCCACAAATCGCTCTACAAGATCCGCCAACTGGAGTGCAAAAAAGCCTACCCCACAGTACACATCGACTAAGTATCGGGTTCCTGCTTCCTGGAGACGGGTGCGAACGACCTCTCTCATCCGGGGCAGCATGAAAAAGTTGTTTTGGAAGAACGAATCTTTTGGCACCACCCAATCCGGGGGCGGAACCCGAAGCACCACTTTCATGCCCGGGCGCGGGGGATTTTGGCGGACTTCTTGGAGTTGTTGGTTTAACTCCGGCTGGGCAATAGCACAGGATTCGATGTCCACCACAAGCCGCGAATTGGCCTCCAAATATCCGACCACTCGGCGTTGTTCCCGTCGATTCCACTGGACTCGAACCATGATCCGATTCCGGTAATGGTACGGTTGGGGACAGGGGATAATCGGGCGCACGCAGGCGGGATCCACCCCGGCCAACCGCTGCATTAGGTCCTGAACTTGTTTCTGTTTGATCTCTAGTTGGTGTTCGTAAGCGATATGCTGATACTGACATCCGCCGCATCGCCCAAAGTAAGGACAACGAGGAGGAACCCGATGGGGAGATGGTTCTAAGACTTCCTGGAGACGGGCCAGGGCATACTGTTTTTTCACCTTTTCAATCACCACCCGCACCCGTTCCCCGTCGATTCCATACGGGACAAAGACAACGAAATTTTCTACTCGACCGACCCCCAGCCCCCCGAAGGCCACATCCGTGCAGACCAATTCCACTGTTTGCCCTACCGAAACTGGGGGCTGGAGGTGGGAAGGTTTTTCTGAGCCGGTTTTCCCGCCAGCAGACACTTCAACTCCTTCGGACGTCGCCTTTTCTTCCGCCAGCAACGCCAAGGCTTCTTCCACTTCCTTGACCTTTTTCGGCCGACTCATGTTGTGATTCTTTTTTGCTCTCTCTTGAAGAGTAACCGGAATCTTTCCGGGTGGAAAGCAGGTCGAGGGTTGGAAAAAGATTGGAGAAAGCCAGAGCGGAGAGAGCCGAACAATTTGGGAATCCATGAGGCGGAGGGACAGGTTTTGCCCGAGGAGAGAAGACCCAAGGCAGATTCGGCCTTTCCTTCGCTTTCCGACAGAGGTATGACATTGGATCTTTTTGGGGAGCCTCAGAAATCAAAGTAGAAGAAGGCGGATTGGTGAAAATGGCAGAGAACGAGGAGAAGAAAAGGTCTTTGCGGGTTCAGCTCTTTTGGGATCCGAGCGGCCAGGAGTTGGATGCGATCGGGACGAAGCGCTATTTGCGTTGTTTGGATGGGGATACGCCGTATGTGGCGATGAATATTCGCCTTTTGAGCATTGACACGCCGGAGGTCCATTATCCAGGGCGGAAGAAAACCTCTTCTTGGGACGAGGCATTGGCTCAGTTGGCGGAGTGGATTTGGAAGGGAGCAGCTCCGATCGATGCGGGATTGGCGGAATACCTGTATCCAAAGCTGGCGACCGGCCGGGCCGGGTCGTGGCAGGAAGAACAGGGGCAGAAGGCGAGGGCGTTTTTGGAACGGTTGATTCGAGAGCGGTTGTATGATGAGGGACGGCGGCGGCGACCTCGCTCGGTCTTTCTTCGCGTGGCCGAAGAGCCGTTTGATCGGTACGGTCGGTTGTTGGTATACATGGCCCCCTATTACACGCCGGAGGAGCGGGCTGGGATGGATCGACGGCAACGAGCGACGTTGAATCTTCTGATGGTTGAGGCGGGGTGGGCGGCGCCGTTTCCGATCTTTCCCAATCTTCCCCGCCACGAGGATTTGGAGCTTTTACGGGAGGTTGCAGAGGAGGCTTATCGGCAGAGAAGGGGAATTTGGCAGGAACCGAATGGATTAACCGGATATGAGTTTCGGATGTCGGTTCGGTTGTACGAAGTGACGGAGAGGTTAATGAACGGGGCACGCATGTCTGAGACAGAACGGTCCGGTTGGATTTCGCGTTACTGTGTGGATATGACGACGCGGGAGATCTTTTATCCTCAGCGGTATTTTCGGGTGCCACCCTATCATCGGGTGTTTGTTCGGCCGGAGGATGTGAATCGAGCCGTCAGCCAGCTGAACCTGGTACCCGGAGAGTAAGATAGCGGCGGGAATCGGGGGTCAAGGTGGAGGATTAAGAGGAGGAATCGGTCAGGTTCGGTTCTCCGGAGTGGTGGAGGGAAGGGAAATTTTGGAAGGATGGATCGTGGACTAAAAAGGTTCGGACTTCTTCGATGGTTCGGGCGCCGGATCGGACAAGACGTTGGAGGAGTTCTTGAGCCGTAGTCCAGGCGGCGGAGGAGAGCCAAGAGGTAGGATCCTTGGCCCACTCTCCCTGGGCATAGATTTGTTGATGAGGGTGAATCCCGTCACTGTACCAGGCTTCTTCAATCCACCGTTTGGGGGACCAAACTCCCGAGACTTTGAGGAAGAGCAACAGTTGCATGCGATGGAACTGGGCTTGGGGGACTCCGTTGTCGAGGCAGATTTGGGCATGGGTCTCTTCGAGGGTATCGGCGTGGAGGTTGGTCGCTAGCATATGACCGGCTTCGGGAAGTTGAAAATAGAGGCGAAGCGGCTCTCCCCAGAGGTAAGCGTAATAGGGACCGCGACCGATTTCATGACAGATATAGCATCGACGTGGGCCGCCTCGAAGTCCTTCCTGGATCCGGCGTACGGAATCAGCCGGGACTAAGCGGACGTCGGGCGGAACAAAATTGAGTAAGGCTCCCATAACAGTAGTTTTGCCCGCACCTCCTGGGACGGCTCCGACTAAGAAGGATCCTCCGTTGCGAATCACGGCTAGGCAAAAGGCGGCCAATTCCGGGGTCAGGGTGCTGGCATCCAGGAGGTCTCGAATCGAAAGCATTCGACCGCCGCGTTGGTTGCAGCGATCGATTTCCCGACAATGCGCTTGAATGGCTGGATCCATCGTTTGCCTTTCTTCCAAAAGGAGATTTGGATAAACGGCCTGGGCTGGGGCTGGATTGACTTAAGGACCGTAGCTTTTGAAAAACCGGCGACGGGCCGAGTCAGAATCCTCCCCCGATTGGGTGGTAGAAGAAGAATCCGATTGTGCAGTGGAAGAGGAGGTGGAAGGCTGAGCTTGGGGGCTAGGTTGCTGTTTTTGGCGTTCGACGGCTTCGACGTAGGCCAAGCGCAACTCTGTAAGGGTGTCGTTAAGAAGATCTTCTTCCTCTTTGGTGAGATTGCCGCGGGTCTTTTGCTGCAGCATTTCCAAGATGTCGATTTGGAGCCGTGCGGCGTCTAAATCGATTTTTGTCTCTTTTTCTTCCGGTGGCCGAATCCGGCCCAAAAACAGAAAAGCCAATTGGGCCTTTTCCAAAACAAGGCCAATGAACAGTCGACTTTGATCCATCGATCCCTCCAACGAAGGATTCATAGCTCTTTTTTCCCTGCTTAGATCAAGCCATTCGAGTCTGAGTCGTCAAAGTCGTTCCACTCTTCTTCGTCCCAATCCTCCGATTCCCATTTCCCCTCGCCTTCCTCCATTTCTTCCATATCCAGAAATTGAATCAATTGTTGAAGGCGAAGGGTCAGATCGCGTGTGGCAAGGATCTGTTGTTGTTTGTAAGGGTCATTGATGAGGGCGGCGCAGAGCAAGTCGGCAATCTGTTCGGGTTCTTCGGCTTCGGCCAGTTGTTCCAACGTCCCTTTCAGAATCTCTACAGCTTGGGTTGTGTCGCTCATTATCGTTTCCATCTGAAGGCGTTCCATCAGAGGGAGAATCGTATGTTCCTGCGATTGGAGACGGCGGGCGGCGATTTGGAGGGCTTCGATACAAAGGCGGCGCACAAGAGTTTGATTTCCGACATAGGTTCGAACAGGAGCGATATCTGCGACTCGGTAGGGGCGATATCGTCGGGTTCGGATTAATTCCACGCGGGCCAGTCCCTCGACAAAGATCCCGTATGAGCCATCAGGATAACGAACACAAGCACGTAAAAGTCCCAGGCCCGCAATCGGCTCCGGCCGCTGACGCAACCGCCACCCCGCCCTCTGCATGGCAATTACCAGAAGACGGTCATTCCTCAAAACATCCTGAATCAGTCGGCACGATCGAGGCTCAACAATATAAAACGGCAGGATCGCTCTGGGGAAGAGGATCCCATTGGCAATCGTCAGTACTGGTGCCGTTTTCGGCAACTTCATCAGCTCCACCTTACGCCATCTTTTCTTCGGAAACAAGCGATGTGTAAAGGGAATCTGAGCAGTTTGAGAAGAAAAGCAATCAGAGCATTAAGGCAAAGGATGCTATCATAAAGAGAAGGGGAGGAAGGGCTTTTGGGATGAAGAATGGAACTGTGCGATAGAAAACACACTACACAAGGGGGGATTTTGAGGTAAAAAGCGTGAAAGAGAAGGGTAAGGGGTTGTAAGGAGAGGCCGGCTGGAAAGAGAAAGAGATTGGAAAGGGGATGGGACAGCTTTGGAACATTGCAAAAAATTCATTTATGGAGCTGTTGCGGCAGCCGGTGTTGTTATTGCTGACCACCGCTGCCGGCACGTTCAACATCTTCCTGGCCGCCATCCCGTATTTTGGTTTTGGGGATGATCCTAACATGGTCAAAAACATGACCCTGGCTGTGGCCTTGTTGGTGGGGTTGTTGGGAGCGGTCTTGTGCAGTGCGGCTGCGGTCAGTCAAGAGATCCGGACAGGAACGGCCTTGGCGGTGTTATCCAAACCGGTAAATCGACTGAAGTTTCTGCTGGGAAAGTACTTAGGGATTGCGGGGGTTTTGACATTGATCACGTACTTCAACGCGATCACTGTCTTGTTAGCAAGTCGGATGGCATACGATGTCTATGATTCTACGGATTATCAATCTCTTGTGGCCTATGTTATTGCTATCGTTGTGGCCTATTTGATCGCAGCATTCACGAATTACTTCTTGGACCGAGTATTTGTCGCCGATGCAATGTTGACGATGATTGTGACCGTCACGATCGCCTTTCTCTACATCGCTTTCTTTGCGAAACTGGAACGTTCGTTTGGGAAAGTGGCTCAGGTCGATTGGCGGTTGGTTCCGGTTTGTGTGATGTTATTGATGGCAATTTGGTTGCTCGCAGCGATTGCCCTGGCGGTTTCTACCCGATTCGACCTGGTCCCCTCTTTGGCCATCTGTAGTGCGATTTTTGTATTAGGATTGATGTCGAACTATCTGTTTGGAGAGTTGGCAAAGGAGGGGAAATGGTGGGCGCAAATTTGTTATGGAATCTTGCCGAATTGGCAGGTGTTTTGGGTAGGGGATGCAATCTTGGCAAAACAGAAAATTCCGTGGAGTTATGTGATTCAAGTTGGGATTTACACGTTGGGGTATTTAGTTGCAAGCTTAGCAGTAGGGATGTTTCTGTTTGAGGATCGCGAATTGCGGTAAGGAAGACTTATGGAACCTACAACGTTACGAAAAGGATTACTGAATACATTTGTCATTCTAATTCTGGGGGCTGCGACGGCTGTAGTAGCCGTCTATGCGAATTCCTCCACCGGACTGGTTTCTGCGGTCTTCCTCCTGGCCGGGCTTATTGTCTGCGCCACGGCCTATTTCCACATGCGCCTTTATGAACGAGAATATCTGGAGCGGTTAGAACATGAGGAGATCCAACGTCGGGCTACTAGTGAGTCGATCTTTGAAGAGGCGGAGGATTTGTTCCCGGCACGGCAGACGCGGCAGAATTTTGAGAAGTACTTTGTTCCCTTTATTGCGGTCCTTTTGTTGGTGATCGAGTGGGGTGGGGCGTACTGGCTTTGGGGACAGATTAGTAAGGACAAACCCCCAGCCACCACCCATCAGGCCACAGTTGCCATGGCCTTAAACGGGCTGTTTGCCTTGCTCTTTTTCCAGTTTGGAAAGTATTCGGCGGTCTTTGCGCGATTGGAGAAACAGTGGCTCTTGCGCCCCCAAGCCAGCTATTTGCTGTTAGGGGCTCTGTTGACCTTGTCCACGGCGTTGGTGGAGGTCGCAGGTTGGTCCGGATATCCGCATATTGATCCGTTGGTAGCGCGAATTTACACGATCTTTTTGATTCTGGTAGGGGTAGAAAATCTGTTGACTTTGATCTTTGAGATTTACCGTCCGCGGGTCCGAACCCAGGAACCCCACCCTTTGTATGAGAGCCGGCTGATTGGGATGCTTAGCCAGCCGGGAGGCATTTTCCGGACGGTAGCCCAAGCCATCGATTATCAATTTGGATGGAAGGTTTCGGAGACTTGGTTTTATCAATTTTTAGAAAAATCCTTCGGTTGGTTGCTGTTGTTACAGCTTGCGGTTTTGGACCTTTCGACTTGTTTTGTCGTGATTGAACCGGGGCAAGCAGCCTTGTTGGAACATTGGGGGAAATTTTCTCCGGAACACGGCTTGTTAGGACCGGGATTTCATATCAAATGGCCGTGGCCGATCGATCGAATTTATCGCTACAAAACCGATTTGGTGCAGATGTTCACCTTGGGTTTGAAGCAGACGGAAGCCCAACGGAAGGCTCGTGTTTTGCTTTGGACCCGGACGCATGCGGAAGAAGAATATAATATACTGGTAGCCAGTCGGAAGCAGTTGGAAGCCCCCGGAAGGAGTCAAACCGTACCGGTTAACTTGCTCAGTGTATCTATCCCGATCCAATATCAAATCAGTGATCTAGTGAAATATGCCTATAACCATGCTGATCCGGGAGCTTTGCTTCAGTCGATCGCAAACCGGGAGCTGACGCGTTATTTAGCCAGTGTAGATTTATATGATGTGATGGGCCCCGGACGGGCCGAGGCTGCCGAGACCCTCCGTCAAAGGATTCAGAAACGGGCCGATGAATTAGAATTGGGAGTTAAGATTCTTTTTGTCGGTCTGCATGGCATCCATCCTCCGGTTAAAGTCGCCAGTAATTTTGAAGAAGTGATTGGGGCGATTGAAGAGGCAGAGGCGACGAATCACTATGCTCGAGCTTATGCCGCAGAGCGGATCCCATTAGCCGAGGCCGAAGCTGCTCAACGGACCAACCGAGCCGCAGCGTTCCGTACCCGCCTGGTCTCTTTAGCACAAGCAACAGCCTCTCAGTTTACCAATCAGATGGTTGCTTTTGAGGCCTCCCCGCAGATTTATCCTTTGTACGTCTTTTTGGATCGGGTAGCCGACAGTATTGCAGGAGCACGAAAATATATTATCGTGCCGACCAATGCAGATCAGGTTTTAGAGTTGGATCTACAGGATAAAATACGGCCTGATTTGTTGAATGTAACCTTAGGCGGAACCCAACAACAAGGAACAGAGTAAAAACCGGGAAGAGAAAAGGGTTATGAAGCGAAATCCGGCGACAATCTTCACGGCGGTCATTATTGGGATCATTTTCCTGAGCATGTTGTTTACCTTTCAGGTGCGGCAAACCCAGATTGCCGTAGTAACTACCTTTGGGAAATTTACTCGGCAGATCAATGAACCAGGCCTTCAGTTTCGGTGGCCTTGGCCGATTCAGACAGTATATAAGTTTGATCGGCGGATTCGAAATTTTGAGAAAAAATATGAAGAGACCACTACAAAAGACGGTAGAATCATTATCATTCAAGCCTTTGTGGGATGGCGGGTGAAAGATGGCCGACTCTTTTTGGAGCGGTTTGGCGGGGATTCGAAACGGGCAGAACAGACGCTGGAGGCCTTGCTCCGAGACGCAAAGAATACAGTCGTAGGACGCCATCCGTTTAGTGACTTTATTTCTCCTGATCCTAAGAAGGTAAAGTTCGACCAGATTGAGAAAGAAATGCTCGATCTGATTAAACCGCGGGCAGCCCAGGCGTATGGAATTGACGTGGTCCTGGTGGGGATCAAACAGATCGGCTTACCTGAATCGATTACCACCAAGGTCTTTGATCGGATGAAGGCCGAGCGGCAGGAGTTGGTCCGCCAATATCGAGCAGAGGGTGAAGCAGAGGCCCGCAAGATTCGTTCCGAGGCGGATCGACGTCGGACCGAGATCCTGGCCGAAGCCGAATCGACCGCTACCATCATCGAAGGGCAAGCCGAAGCTCAAGCCACCGAAGCCTTGCGTACGTTTGAGAAGAATCCACAACTTGCTTCCTTCCTCCTCAAACTTCGGGCTTTGGAGAAGGCTTTGAAACAGCGATCCACCCTGGTTTTGGATCCTCGGACCCCGCCGTTTGATCTGTTGCGGGGCAATCGACTATCGGGACCTCCACTGTACAACCCGACCGAAATTCGAACCAACGTAATTGGGGCAGTAAAGAAGGCTTTGGAAGAGGAGGCAAACCAGACGCTTTCTACGAATTCGACCGGTCGGGCGGTTCAACCCCAGAGGAAGGAGAGGTAGACGATGGCCGAGAACGAAAAAGGGAAACCGGAGGAACAGAAACCGCGGCCCGATAGGATGGAACGAACAGGGCCCGAACCGACGGCGCCCTCTTCAAAAGAGCCCCTTCCTCCTCAGGAAGAAGGAGTGACCACAGAAGAAGCAAGTTCTCAGGCGCTGTCGGAAGCGCTGGCCAGCAGTTTCAAAATCATCCGGCTGGTAATGGTGGGGTTGGTGATCCTTTTCATCTTCTCCGGTTCCTTTATCGTCCAGCCCAACGAAGTGGTCATTCTTCTTCGCTTTGGAAAACCGGTAGGGAAAGGTGCGGCGGTGTTAAAGAAGCCGGGTTGGCATTGGGCCTTTCCGGCGCCGATTGATGAGAAGGTACGGATTCGGATCGGAGAGAGCAAAACGGTGACCTCCACGACCGGTTGGTATGCCACAACCCCGGAGATGGAGGCGGCCGGGCAGACGCCTCCACCGAAAGGGTATCTTAGTCCTGATGCCGACGGTTATGTGATTACAGCCGACGGAAACATCATGCATGTACGGGCGCGGGTGAAGTATCGGGTGAGCGATCCGTTGCAGTATTACTTTCAGTTCGCGGATCCGGAGGTATTGCTCACGAATATCGTCAATGAAGCGATTCACTATGCAGCGAGCCAAGTGACAGCCGAGGAGGCTATTTACAGCAACAAAGAGCGATATCGCGAGTTGGTCCTAAAGCGGGTCCAAGAGAGTGTGGATCGAATCCAGCTAGGGATCACACTGGAACCAAGTGATGTGGAAACTTGTCCTCCCGTGGATGTACGCCCGGCCTTTGATGAGGTGATCGCTGCGGAGCAGGAACGAAGCCGGTTAATCAGTGATGCCCGAGGATATATGGAAGAGACGTTACGTCGGGCGCAAGGGGAGGCAGATGCGATTTTGAACGAAGCGATGGCCCGGAGTAATCAATGGGTCCAGACGGTTCGTTCGTTAGCCGAATCATTTAACAAGATGCTGCCCCAGTATGAACGGGATCCTCTGTTGTTTGAAACGCGCTTGCTTGCCTCGAAATTCGAGCAGATCTTTACCAATGTGGATGAGATCTTTTACTTACCGGATGTACCGCCGGGGGTGAAACGAAAATTGTGGCTGTTGTTGAACCGGCAACCACGTGTGCCAAAAGCCCAACAGCAAGGTCAACAACAACAGTCCCAATGAGAGGATAGAGAAAGGTCCCATGGAGAATCGAGGCATTCTCAGTCGATACGAAGCGGCCCAGCTCCGTGAACAGGTGGAAGCTACCTGTCCGGCCTGTAAGGCCGGCGCACCCCATGATCATAGGCACGAGCATGAGCATATTCGGGTGCGCTTGCCGCAGATGCTGGCTGGGGCGGTGTTTGTAATTAACTCTTACATTGTCAACTGGCTCTTTCCCGAGGCCGGTAAAGCGGTAGCCAGTGCTAGTGCGATGATTGGGGCCTTAATCTTGGCGACCCCTATCATTTTGACTACCATCAAAGATCTCTCCCTGAACATCCTCAGCATTAACGAGCTAGTGACGATCGCCGTATTAGCGGCCTTTGGAAGCGGGGATTATCAGACGGCAGGGGTGGTCTCGTTCTTCATGCTGCTGGGAGAGTTGATCGAAACCCGCACCGCTGCAGGGGCCCGTGCCACCCTGGAAAGCCTGATCAAACTGACTCCTACCCGAGCACGGCGCCTTCGGCCCGATGGATCGGAGGAAGAAGTCGCTGCAAGCGAACTTCAGGTAGGAGACGTCATCCGTATTCGGCCAGGGGATAATATCCCGGCCGATGGAGAGATTCTCTCCGGTCAAGCTTCCATCAATGAAGCGACTATTACCGGAGAGTCGATTCCGGTAGACAAAGGTCCAGGGGATCAAGTCTTTGCCGGAACGCAGAATTTGACCGGGGTGCTCGAAGTGCGGGTCACTCGGGCGGGAGAAGACACCACCCTGGGACGGGTCCGTGAATTGATTTTGGCCGCGGAGAAGACCAAGCTGCCGTTCCTGCGCATCGTCGATCAGTACATGATTTACTACACCCCGCTGGTTTTATTGATTGGGGCGTTGGTCTGGGCCTTTACGCATAGTTTGGATCGAATGATTGCGGTCTTGATCGTCTCTTGTCCCTGCGCCTTTATCCTGGCTTCTCCCAGTGCGATGGTGGCCGCCCTTTCGGCGGCGGCACGATTGGGGGTCCTG
>CAZBKV010000037.1:11050-11982 GCA_964492575.1 uncultured Verrucomicrobiota bacterium
GGTCAAAAATGTGGCGGATTTAGAGCTGGCGGCTCGGATCAATGCCTTTGTCTTTGACAAGACCGGGACCTTGACAACCGGAGAGTTGGCTGTGGTTCGGCTTTCTCCAGCGGAAGGGGTAAAGCCTGCTGAGCTTTTGTTATTAGCGGCTTCTGCTGAACAATTCAGCAATCACCCAACAGCAAAGGCACTCCAGGAATTAGCTAAAGAGGCGGGGCTGGACTTGATCGAGCCTCAAGATTTTAAGGAGACTGCCGGTCGAGGGATTGAGGCAAAGGTGAATGGTGCCCATGTGGTAGTCGGACGGGCCAGCTGGCTGCGGCAACATGGGATTCCGGAGAGTGTAGTCGGCCAAGTGGACGTGAAAGAGACCGAAGGTTACAGCCTGATCTTTGTGGCCAGGGATGGAAAGTATCTGGGATGGATCGGATTGCGGGATGAGGTTCGACCGGAGGCCAAGCCGGCTTTATCGGAGTTGAAAGAGCTTCGGATCCGTCGGGTTGCGATGGTGACCGGGGATCGGAAGGCTGTGGCGGAACGGGTGGCTCGGGAGATCGGTTGCGAGGAAGTGGTGGCGGAATGTTTGCCGCAGGATAAGGTCAACTTTGTCCTAGAGCTCCGATCCAAAGGTTATCGCGTCGCCTTTGTCGGAGACGGAGTAAATGATGCCCCGGCCTTGGCAGCAGGAGATATGGGGATTGCCATGGGAGCCGCAGGGAGCGAGGTCGCCATTCATAGTGCGACGATCGCTTTGATGAACAACGACCTGCGGCGAATTCCGTTCCTGGTTCGGCTTTCCAAGCAGACTCGGCTGGTAATCAATGAAAATTTCCTCTTTGGTGTCATGTTCATTATCGGTGGGTTGACATTGGCCTCCTTTGGATACATCAATCCGATTGTGGCGGCGATTCTCCACAATACCGGTTCGTTAT
>CAZBKV010000038.1:0-4844 GCA_964492575.1 uncultured Verrucomicrobiota bacterium
GGCGGCTCCGATTCCGCCGGAAGCAGCTGGCGAAGGCCGAGCGGTAGTTTGTTGGCGTACGCGATCCCGCTGGGCCAATAAAGCAGCCAAGGATTCCTCTGCCGGTAAAGGAACGGCGGCTGAACGTCGGAGAATCGGGATGCGACGTTTGACCTGAGCCCACGCCCGTTGCCATTCCTCCCGATCGATCTCTACGCGACGCAGAGCTACGTCGAAGACAAAGAGGAGAATCATCACTCGCAACAACCAGGGCCAGAGTTCCACTACCTGGAACGTACGCTTACGATCATGGAGGAAGGGATTAAGGGTCTGCGTATGGCCTAGGGGTTGGAGAAGTTTCCCGCCACTGAGTTGAGCGATTTGTTGGAGGAGGTTCATATCGGGGTCGGTGGTGGCGTATTCGACGGAATAATTGAGCGTGGCCCCACCGACTGCGGTGGCCCGGACCTGGTTGCCATCCATCTCCATGACGTTAACCAGGTAGACGCCCGGATCGCGGGTAAGGAACCGGCCTTCGTAGTGGCCGGGACCGGTTTGGGAAAGGGTCAGCTTTTGCTGGCGGCCTTTGGGATCGACCACTACGGCTTGCAGTTGAAGGAAATTTCGGAATTGCCCCTGGTCATCGACGGCGTCGACCAGGATCACCCCTTCGCCCTGACTCAGGTTGACCTGGACTTGAAGGTTTGCCGATTCTAATCGACGCAAGGCCCAGCGCACGGTTTGGGACCAAAATTGTTGAAAACGAGGCCATTGGAGCCAGTGGACGGCCCATTTGGGACGAGCATCAGAAGTAAAGGCCACCGCTCGGCCTAAGCCGACCTGCCAGTGGGCCAGGAGTGGATCTTCCTGGGCCGTGATGACCGGGACTTCTGCCCGTGGTTTCGGGGTCGTGGCCACGTAGCCGAGAAGTTGCGGAAAACCGTCGATCCCGGAGAGGATTTCGCTGCGGAAACGAATCCGGGGCTGGAACGGTTGCTCTACAATGGCGGCTTTGAGGATCACGCTGGCTTCTTTGAGGAAGATCTGGGGTAAGATGTTGGGATCCCGGACGTGATAGAATCGGCCGCCGCCTTTGCGGGCCATTTCGATCATGGTTTGGGGTCCGGAGTGACCGGCGATTAGAACGGTGGAAAGGGTGATGCGGTCTTTCACGATCTGACGCAGCAAGGCATCGCTGGGAGGAGCCGGATCCCCGTCACTGAAGACGATGATGTGTTTGATATTGGCGTTGGATTGTTTGAGTCCTTTGCTTCCTTGTCCGCCTTCGTAGGCCAGGCGAACTACTTCTTGGAAACTCGGCAGGTCGCCTTGATTCATTCCGGCGATCAACCGACCTTTTTCCACCTTGTCTCCGACCGGGGTCAAGGGGGTCAGCCAACGGACTTTGCCGTCCCATAGAATCACTCCCAACTCGTCTTGCGGACTTAAGGCTTGTAAAACCCCTAGGGCGCACTGCCGGGCCACCTCATTGCCGTTGTTGAATTCCATTCCGTGCATGATCAGGACCACAGCTCCTTTGGGGAGGACTTTGCGGCTGCTCAGATCCATGCTGACCGGCAAGACTTCCTCCAGCGGGGTCCCGCGATAGGCACCGGCCCCGTAGGCTTGATCGCCTCCGATGCACACCAGGCCTAGGCCGAAGTCCTCGACGGCTCGCTGGATCAAGCGCATTCGCACTCTGCCCAGGTCCCCGGCATTCACATTGCAGAGAACCACTTCGTCATAGGACTGCAACTCGGCCAGGGTGTTTGGGAATTGGTCAGAGGTGCGTACTTCCACGGTCAATCCAGAGTTTCGAAGGGACTGAATGAGGTGCTGATCCAGTTGAGGGTTGGAACTGAGGACCAAGATCCGCGGTTTGCCTCGCACGTAGGCGAACGTCATGGCCCGGTTATTCTGGGGCACCGGGTCTTCGGCGACCTCGACCTGGACTTCGTATTGATAGAATCCCTCGGTAGGGATTTTCCGGGAAAGGCGGAACAGGTTTTTGCCGGCTTGGAGTTGGACGGTCTGTTGACCGACGAACCGATTGTTTTCGAACAGACGGAGTGTGGCCTGGGTCGGTTTTGGCGAGCGAATGAAGATATCCAAGGGGAAGGGTTGGTCGGTTCGGACTCGAGTTGGGCAAAGGATTTTTTCCACTGCAACATCGGCTTTGCGATGGACCGGGATTGGAACCACGTCGATAGTGACTCCCAGGCTTTTGGCGGCGGCAACGGCTGCCAAGGCATCCCCGCGGTTCTGATTTCCGTCTGAGATCAAGACCAGGCGGCGCTGTCCGTTTTCGGGCATGGCAGCGGTGCCGAGGCGGATGGCCGCGTCGATATCCGTCCGATCCCGATCTACTACGGCCAAGATTTTTTCCAAATCAAACCGAGGGTTGAGGGAGGTTTCGACCGCTGCCTGCGTTCCAAAAACGATCAATCCTACTCGGTCTTCCGGTTCTTTCTTTTGGACCGTCTGACGGATGTAGTCCAGGGCCTGCTGGGTAAACTGATCCGGCACACTTTCCGAGCGATCGAGGAGGAAATATACATTCATCCCCTGGACCGGGAGTCGCCAATGGAACTCAGCCAAAGCGAAGATCAATGCCACCACCAACAGTAATCGGAGGATGAGACTGGTGATCCGTCGCCATCCACTCAGGCTTACTCCTGAATGGCGATACCACCACACGACCCATGCCGTAGCAGGCACGAGTAACCATAGCCAAATAGGCCGTCCAAAACCCCAATGCATCGTGCGTTTCCTTTACCTATCCTTTCGGGAACCGTCCAAGACCCTGCTCTGCATGCATCTGGAATCCTTTCCGCAGCAGGACTTGGACTCGATGGTTCATCGCATCGGCTACGTATACATTCCCCCACCGGTCCAACGCCAGGCTCCAGGGATTGCTAAATTGGCCTACTCTGGAACCTGGACGGCCCAAAATCTCCAGCGGTGTCCCATCCGAACGGAAGACCTGAATCCGACTATTCCCAAACTCGCAGACAAACACGTTCCCTTCTGCATCCACTGCGACATCGTACGGATAACTCAATTCTCCCAGACCGTTGCCCGGTCGGCCAAAGACCCGAACCAGCCGCCCATCCTGGGTCCAGACTTGAATCCGGTGATTACAGGAATCGGCTACGTAAAGAAGGCTGTCTGGTCCGATGGCTAGTCCCTCCGGTCGGTTCATTTCATCGGGTGCGGATCCATGATGACCAAAAACGCAAATTACCTTTTTCCCATCAGGCCCAAACCGCTGGACCCGATCCACCGGGCCGTATTCGCTGACGAAGATCTCATTCGCCTCGTTGACCGCTACATCCCGCGGAAAACAAAGCTCTCCTGGCTGGGTTCCACGTCGGCCCCATTGACAAAGAAGTTGGCCATCCGGAGAGAAAACATTAATCCGAGCATAGTGCGGCTCTGCGACTACGATACGCCCTTTCTGATCTACGGTCATCCCTTTGGGTTTCCCGCGTTGGATCTCTTGAAATTGGTAGCTCCAAATCCATCGACCCTGAAGATCAAACTTCTGCAGGCGTCCCGAGAAATCCACGACATACAGATTTCCTTTCTGATCTACGGCCAAAGAACGGGGTTTGATGAAACGGCCTGCCCCACGCCCGAATCCACCAATCACCTTCACTCGATCAAAAAATCGGCTCTGTAAGATCGGCTCCACTAGGGTTTTGCCCTCCTCCAGCGGCTGCTGGGTACAACCGACAAGGCCCATCAAGGCCAGCGCTGCCACCGCGGTAGAAAGTCCGTTTGCTTCCCTTCGCTCCCTCTTACATCGCATCCAACAGACCAAGCGCCTCCCTACCCACCATAGCCCCCATGGCAATCCACCTAAGACCAACAACACGAAAGCCAGGGCAGCGACTTGTTCGTCATGGCCGTAATGCAAAAGCACAAAGATCCGATGAGCCACTGTCTCCCAACCCGGTGGGATGATCAGCAGCAGGCTCTCTACATCCCACAAACAGAGCAAATACGCCAACAGCCAGGCCCCAAAAAGGAGACTGCCGACCTGGGGACGCCACAGATGCCACAACCGCCAACTACGCCCGGCTCCCAACCAATCGGCTACATCTAATAGGGATCGATCCAAAAGACTTCGACCCAGTCGAACCGCCGCATATCCCAGAATCATATACCGAACTCCCAGAACCACCATCGACATAATAGGGCTGCGTAATATCCTCACCCATCCTGGACGCTGAAAGATCGCCAGCAGCCCTAAGCTGAGGAAAATCCCTGGCAGAATCAGGGCGATCACTGTCACTACTCCCCAACGCCAGCGACAGAAGAGCGATCCTAAAAGGATCGCCAGCGTCGCCCCTCCGAATGCGAACAAGAACGAGGCGAGGATAGCCCCTTTGCCGGCCTGAATCGCTCCAATCAAAGCTTGAGGCTTCGTCAAGATTGTCCCCATTCCAAGCAGTTGGGGTAAAACAGCGATTCCCAAAATCGTCCATCCTAACAAAGCTATAAGCCGCCGACTCCAGCCCAGCCGTTCTCGAAATAGTCGACTCCAATCCGCCTTATGAGCCTGGGGCCATGAGACGTCCATTCGTAACAAAAGTCCGACAACCAACAACGAGACCAATATTAACGGGAAAGTTCGTTCCAACGCTGCTACAGCGTCGTAATTTGTATTAAACTGAAGCCAAACCTCGACCGGCAAAACCCGAACTTGCAAGAACGAAGGAACGGAAAACTGATTCAGCGCGAGGATAAAGACCACAAATCCAGCAACCCCGACGGTAGAACGGGCCGCTGGCCAGAGGAGATAACGCCACGCGGCCCATCCCCGAAGATTCGGCACCGCTTCCCATTCTTCCCGTCGGATC
>CAZBKV010000038.1:4854-11705 GCA_964492575.1 uncultured Verrucomicrobiota bacterium
GTACCCATACGGCCCCTGGGAATGAATAAATATTCCAAGGGATCAGACTATGCAGGATTCCGCGCTGGCCCAAAAGCCACATCCAGCAATCCGTCACCCAAAACGGCGGCACGAGGAAACAGACCACAGCCAAGCCATATCCGAGCCAACGCCATCGGGGAGACAGACTTTGAATTGCAACCGCAACCCATACCCCCAGGATCAGCGCCACAACGGTGACCGCAGCGGCTAAACCAATCGAGCGAAGTGTCAATGTCCATAACAGACCCATGAACAGGATCGACTCCGAGACTTCCTTTCTTTCATCGCAAAAACACCGTTTTGAGAAACCGAGTGGTCTCTTGGAATTGAGCCAATACTTTGTCCCAATCCGGCTGCAATGTTTTGACGGTTACTTCCCGAGGATCCACCCCTTCTAGCGCCCCGGCTTGAACCAAACGACGGGCAACCTCTGGACGAAGCAAATACGAAAACAGGCGCTGTGCGGCATCCGGATGAGGGGCATTCCGAATGACTCCCACGGTGTTCGGGATCAACAACGTCTCAGCATTCATCGGCAAAACGGCAATTGGAGCTCCCTGACGCTGTACCATCGCTGCATCGTCCGAATCGGTCAGCCCAATCCAAGCTTCTCCCTTGGCCACAAGCCGTGCGACCACGGAGTTTCCATCTACGACGAGGGGATCATTCGCAACTAAGTTTCGACACCATTGTTCCCAACGCTCTCGTCCCCACACGGTTCGCAACACAGCAAAATGAGTGGCTGTGGTCCCGAACAGCGGATAAGCCAGAGCTACTCGGCCACGCCATTGTTGATTCGTCAGCTCCAGCAAAGATTTGGGAGCCTGGCGGAGGGTTAGGAAATTGGTATTAATGATCATTCGTCGACTTCGGTAGCCGAAGGCAGCCCAACCGTTGGTCTGCCGAAAAACCCCTGCCGCAGCAAGCCGTCGTGTGTGAAATTCTTCATTTCCCCAAAACACATCGCATTGCGGAAATGTACGTTCGGCAAGGAGACGATTGACTAGCCCGACCGTCTTTACTGCCTCACTGTCGTAGAGAGCTCGGACGTGAATCCCTGTCTCAGCCTCAAAATCGGCCAGAATAGGATCTGCATAGACCTGGTCTTGCGCTACATAGACGACAACCTCGGAAACTGGAGCCTTACATCCGTTCAGCAAGCAGACCCCGACCAAGACAACCAGGCCGATCCCTCCCATCCAGAACCAAAGCCCGCTCCAAAGCTTTGCCTTTCGAGGCGGTCGATTCGTTTGCTTTTTGTATCCAATCATAACCGAGGTTCCTCTTTCAGACGGTTCGTGTGTGGTAATACCACCATTCCACCAGCATGAGCGCCAGTGCCGCCAAAGCAAACCAGCGCCAAACCTCCAGATCCGCCCGTTTCCCGGTATCTGCCTTGACGAGGGTAAACTTCCCTAGCGCCAATTCCTGCCGGGGCCAGAGCTTCGTCTCTTGGAGGCTTAAAAGATTGGCGGCAAACCGTAGGGTCCGTTCCCCAAACTGGACTTGATACAACCCCTGACGATCCGTTTGCCCAAAGACCAACCGACCGGTCTGGGGATCGATGGAAACCTCCACCGATTTTCCGTTCGGGAGCTGGACCGTCGCCTTGGAGACTCCGGCTTTGACAGGAACAATGAGTGATTTGCCGGTAGGGAGCACGGCCTGTTCGATCAGCTCTCGTCGTGGATCCAGCCACTGCATCGCATTCGCAATAAAGATGGGGAACGAAACCCGTAGCGGCCATGTGCTCTGCAACGGATCAAAGCCCAACCAAACCCAGCGCCGACCTCGCCATTCCCCTGCCAAGATCAAAGGCGTCTCTTGAGCTTCTAAGATCACCTTTGTGCTGGGAGTGGGGCGTACTTTTAGCGCCTCTGCGATCCACAAATCTTCAAAGGTCACAAACCGCAAAAGCGGATGAGCCGGATTCCAGTCTACAATGGTCGGATTTTTGACCCGGCCGAGGACTTGGACCCAATTGGTCGGGGCGACGCGGATCGCCAGGGTGGCAATGGCCGGCCATTCGGTCGGTGCTACTTGGTCCAACACCAGGACATCCGCCTTCGGCTCCTTGGGTACCAAGGGAGCCTCCCGTAATTCGATCCCCGGCAAAGCGGCCAAGGCATTCTGAAGAAACAGATTGTTCTGGGTCACCAGCAAAATCCGCAATGGACCGGCCGGATTGACCGGCACCCAGGCTTCATTGTCCAAAGCCAGATCATCCTGACCGATCAATCGAATATGGAAAGCTCCGCTTCGAGGAACCCGAAGTTGCTCCAGAACGTCCTGTTCCTGTTTGGCCGGCAGATCGATCATTCGTGTGTCCAAGACCCGGCCTTGGTGTCGGACCTCCATCCGAACGCTTAGTTGATTGGTCCAAGAGTTATAAAGCTTGATGAAGAGACTGCCCTGGGTTGGATCATCCGGCAGTCGACGAAATTCCACCCTTACGATTCCTACGTTTTTCCCACGCAAACCGATCGGGTGAAACCGCAACGGCAAAGCCTCGGTCTCCAAACCGCTTAAATCTTCCACCACCCCGTCACTGAACAAGTGGATTTCGGCTTTCCCTGGGGCGGCATTCCCTTCGATCAAGGCTTTCGCCAATCGCAAGGCCTCGGTCAGATTGCCTTGAGCATCTGAGACATGACACCGAGTCAGCGCCGCTCGCAGATCGCTCTTCCGCGAGGTAGGGGACTGCATGACTTCGGTCCGTGCCCCAACGAGCAACAGGGCCATCCGGTCGCTTGGTTCCATCGATCGAATCAGGGTCTCTACCTGCCGGCGGGCGACCTCAAATCGATTGGGGTCGACATCCTGGGCCTGCATGGAGGCCGTTCCGTCTAGCACGACGATCAAGAGGCGCCCCCCTACCTTTGCGGCTCCGGCAAAATACGGCCGGGCCAGAGCAAAGACCGCCAGGGTCAGGACCAAAAGCTGCAACAACAGAAGCCAATGCTTGCGTAACTTTTGGAAAGGCGTCGAAGCACGGGTTTCCGCCAAGAACCGCTCCCATAAGACCGTGCTGGAGACCAGTACGGTCTTTCGCTTCCGCTTCAGCAAGTAGAACAGCACAACGACCGGAAGCGACAGTGCGAACAAAAATGCAATGGGTTCTAAAAAACTCACCGCCAAACCCCCAAACGTACCAGTTTCTTCAACAACACTTCCTCCAGCGGATCCGCAGAGCTACATCGCAGGTAATGCGCTCCACGGGCCAGACACCAGGATTCTAATCCACCGCAAAATCGTTCCAACGTCCGCTGATAGGCCTTGAGGCGGAATCGACCGAATGTCACTTCTTGAACCTCTCCGGTCTCCGAATCGACCAATCGCAGGTCTCCGGCCAATGTCGGTTCCAGTTCCTCCGGCGAGAGCACATGGATCACCACCAAGGCCATACCTCGGCCGACCAAGGCGCCCAAACCGCGCTCGTAGCCTTCCGGGTCGAAGAAGTCGCTGATAACCACCGCGGTGCCCGGATGCCGAATCTGCAAGGCCGCCGTCCGAATGGTCTGTCCTAACCGTGCCGGACCTCCCGGTTCCAGTTTGGCCATATTTTGTAAGAATCGAACGGCCGAGCGTCGCCCCCGAACTTGATATAAGGCCTGGTAGACCGCTTGCCGTTCCCGTCGGGCAGGAAACACACTGACGGAAATCCGATCGAATCCACACAAGGCCACATACCCGAACGCTGCTGCAACCCGGAGGGCAAAGTCGAACTTTCGCGGTTCTCCAAAATTCATCGACTCGCTTGCATCCAGAAAGATCCAGACCGGCAGCTCCCGTTCCTCTTCATAGAGCTTGATATAAAGGCGGTCGAGTCGGCCGTAGAGGTTCCAATCAAGATAACGCAGGTCGTCCCCCGGCACATAATTGCGATAGTCGGCAAATTCGACCGAATGACCACGGGCCCGGCTCTGGCGTTCTCCTTTCAGCGTCGAACGAACCCGCCTGGTGGCTTGGAGTTCCAATCGTTCCAAACGCCGGAGCAGATCCGGATGCAGTAAACTCTCCGCCATGTGACCCTTCCTAACCGTCCACCACCGCTTTCTATGCGTTTACCAGTGTGCTTTCTCGAGGAACCTGTTTGAGGACATGTTCGATGATCTGGTCTGTTGTGATTCCGTCCGCTTCGGCTTCAAAATTCCGGATCAGTCGATGTCGTAACGCCCACGGAGCCAGGGCTTCAATGTCTTCGAAACTGACGTTGAACCGTCCATGGGCCAGGGCACGGACCTTGCCTCCTAATACCAAGGCCTGAGCACCCCGCGGGCTGCTGCCGTAACGAAGGTAACGACGGACCATCTCCGGCGCTTCCTCATTCTCCGGATGGGTCGCGTGAATCAAACGGACGATGTAATCTTTGACATGCTGGGCAATGGGGACCTCCCGGACCAGTTGTTGCATCTGCAAGAGCTCTTCTCGGCTTAAGACCGTTTCGGCCTCCGGGACGGTTTTTCCCGTCGTCCGATCCAGCACCTCGACCAATTCCCCAGGGGCCGGATACGTCACAATCAGCTTGAACAAAAACCGATCCAACTGGGCTTCCGGAAGCGGATAGGTCCCTTCCTGATCGATAGGGTTCTGGGTCGCCATGACAAAGAAAGGCTCCTCCAATCGTCGAACTTCCCCGCCGGCCGTCACGCTATGCTCTTGCATCGCTTCTAACAAAGCCGATTGGGTCTTCGGCGTGGCTCGATTGATCTCGTCCGCTAGAATGAGATGGGCAAAAATCGGACCTTTTTGGAATTCAAACCGACGTCGGCCATCCGGACCTTCCATCACCAGATTCGTCCCCAGGATATCGGCCGGCATCAGGTCCGGGGTGAATTGAATCCGATTAAAACTCAAATCTAAGGCTTGACCTAAAGTGCGGACCAAGAGGGTTTTGCCCAATCCCGGTACCCCTTCCAACAAGACATGGCCTCCGGCAAACACAGCAATTAAAGTCCCCTCGATAATTTCCTGCTGGCCGACGATGACCTTGCTGATCTCTTCGACCAACCGCTGGTACTTCTCATGGAACCGCTGAATGGCTTCTTCCTTATTCATAGGATTTCTTCCGAATCAGCTTTTGTGGTTTTCGTTTGAGCGTCTTTTCTATCCCTTCCCTAGAAACTCCAAAAAGAGGGCTCACGGATTTTGCGGCCGTTGAAGGTTTTCGAAATACTGACGCACGGTCTCTTTGTACATTCGGGGGATTCGCTCCTCCGTTAAAGCCCGCTGAGCCTCCTGTTGGGCTGATTGAACCACTTGGTGAATCTTTACCCGGCTTTCCCCTCGGAAGTTCAAACCCCGAATCATCACGCTCGGCATCGGGGCACCGGGCTGGAGTTTTCCTTGGAGTCGGGTCGGTTTCAGCTTGGAGCTTAAGTCGCCGATCTTCCGATCGGTAATTCCTTTGGGTTGCATCTCCGGTCGCTTGATCCCGCTGTTATCCCAGCCTTTTGTGATCGCCTCTTCGGTCATCTGCATCGACGCATCACTCCAAGTCCCTACCCCAGAACCAGGCCTCCCGCCCGGGCTAAATCCTGGTTTTTGACAGGCACTCCAATAGTTGCCATTGCACATGCACATACTGCATGCCTTCAGGGCACAAAGCATGGCCATCTGGCATTGGCAATCCTGAGCCTGCCGCATCAGCTCTTTCAGATAATCGATCGCCTTTTCTAAAGCCAAGGCAGCGGTTTCCCGATCGTTCCGCTTCATGGCGTCCACCGCATCCTGCAGGAAAGAACGCAACATCCCATACATCCCTGCCGGCCCCAGTGCCTTCTGCACTTCGTGTAAAATCTCCTGGAGTTTTTTGGTGGAAAGATTGGGATCGCGAAGGTGATTGGCCATTGCCTTCATTCGGGCCATTGCGATCGGCACCTGGCCTTTCTCCAACATCTCCGCCAAGTCTTTTCCAATCTTCATGACTTGGGCTTTTAAGTTCTTCAGTTTCTGGGCCAGCTTGGCCAGCTCTTCCAAGTCCATGTACGAGAAGTCCAAATCCTTCAGGGCCGATTGCACATCCGCTTTCCGCAAGGCTTCGGCCGCCCGTTCTAAAGCCTCCGGCGAAAGACCCATCTCTGCCGCCATCTTGGCTAAATCACTCAATGCTTGCGTCAGACTTTGCAAAGCGGAGGGATCCAGAGAACCGGGCTGTTGGGCCTGTCGCGCAATCTGCTCGCGCATCGCCTGAATCTTCTTCATCAACTCCGCCAGTTTTTTCTCATCCGGGATTGTGGTGTCTCCCTTCTTTTGCCGGAGTTGTTCCATGGCCCGTTGTAAGGCCTCCTTCGCGCTCATCAACTCCTGAGCCTTCGCGATATTGCGCTCCAGATTTCTCAACGCAGGAGCCTTCTGGAATTGTTTTTCCAGCTGATCCCGCAGCCGTTCCGAAAATCGGGAGAGCTGTTCGAGGGCTTTTTCTTTCTCCAGCTGGGCATTCGTCAACTTCTGACCCAATTCCTCCATCTTCCGCAACTCGGCCTCCACCTTTCGATCCTGAGGGGGTTGCTCTTTTCGAATCACTCGCGCGACCTTGATCAACCGTTCCCCCACATTCGCCATCGTGGTCTTTTCCTTTTGGCGTTTGATGTATTCGGCACTGCGGTACTCCGGCACAAACCCCAGTCCTGCTCCCAATGCCAAAACCAATAAAACATACCGGGCAATTCGCGGAAGATGCCACGGGGGAACCAACTCACCCTGGGCAGCTTTCCATCGCCGAATCGCATCTTCCCGCAATAAGGCTGTCCATTCGGAATCTCGATGATTTTGGTCCCACTCCAGCGCCGTAGAAACCCGCTCCTGTAACCCAAGTACCTGATCCACTC
>CAZBKV010000039.1:0-11690 GCA_964492575.1 uncultured Verrucomicrobiota bacterium
TACCAACGGATGTTCCGGTGCCAGGACGAGGTAGGTCGCCCCGTAGAGGGTGTCGGGCCGCGTTGTGAAGACGGTGATCTTCTTGGAAGATCCATCGATCGGAAAGTCGATCTCGGCCCCTTCACTTCGGCCGATCCAGTTCCGTTGCATCTCTTTGAGGTAATCGGGCCATTCGATGATGTCCAGGTCCTGCAAGAGTCGTTCAGCGTAGGCGGTGATCCGGAGCATCCATTGCCGCATCGGCCGGCGGACGACCGGGTAACCGCCGACTTCACTCTTTCCGTCCACGACCTCCTCGTTGGCCAACACGGTTCCCAGGGCCTCGCACCACCAGACCGGGGCTTCGGCCACGTAGGCCAGTCGATGGGCATCGCGCCAGGCACGGCGTTCCGCCTCGGTCTTGCAATCTTCCGGGTAGGGCAGGGTTTCGATCGGCTCGGCCTTGTTTGTTTCGGGGTTGAACCAGGAGTTGTAGATCTTGAGGAAGATCCATTGGGTCCACTTGAAGTACTTGGGATCCGTTGTATCGATTTCGCGTGTCCAGTCGTAACTGAAGCCCAGGGCTTTGATTTGGCGACGGAAGTTCATGATGTTGCGGGCGGTGGTGATGCGGGGGTGTTGACCGGTTCGGATGGCATATTGCTCGGCGGGCAGGCCGAAGGCGTCCCAGCCCATCGGATGGAGCACGTGGTATCCTTGGGCACGGCGGTACCGGGCGAGGATATCGGTAGCCGTATAGCCTTCCGGATGACCGACATGGAGTCCGGCGCCGGAGGGGTAAGGAAACATATCGAGGATATAGTATTTTTGGGGCAAGTTTTGGACATCGGCGGTCTTTCCTTCCAGGCCGTGACGGCGGCCGAAGGGATGTCCCTTTGGGATCAGATCTCCCGGATTAAACGCCCGGAACGTCTGTTGTTCCTCCCACCGTGCCTGCCATTTCGGTTCGATGAGGTCGAATGGATATTGCTTCCTTACGCCCGACATAGGACCGGCATTTTTGCCTTAAACGTTTATCTACGCAATGGGGAATTAGAAGGCAATGTTGATAGAAAGGCAAATTCCATAGTTCTTTTCGGATTTTTGTATGGTTTTCTGCCTTAATTTTCAATCTAGAACCGGGTAACGGAATGATTTTTGCTTCTTTGTTTTTGAGAAAAATCCTGGAGGAAGAGAAGAGAGATGTTATCGATTTGTTATTCTTAAAGAAGAGCTAAGCTAAACTAAATTCAGCTAACATGCAAAATCCCAGGCGTACGACTTTTCCTCCTATCCGCCCTTTCCGGATCCTGGTAGTCGATGACAGCCCGACGAACCGAATGGTAATCCGTCGGATGCTTCAGCGCTTGGGATACGAGGTTTTGCAAGCAGACAACGGCGAACAAGCGATTAAGCAGCTCTGTAAGGAATCGGTGGATTTGGTATTGATGGATTGTGAGATGCCTCGGTTGGATGGATGGACCGCTACGGCATGCATCCGGGCCGGAGCCTGTGGAGAGTCAAAGCGATGGATTCCCATTATAGCCCTTACGGCCCATACGAGATGGGAAGAACGGAGAAAGTGTTCTGAGGTTGGCATGGATGATTTTCTTGCTAAACCTGTTGGTATGGCTGATTTAGAACATATGTTACAGAAGTGGTTGGGGGTAAATTGGGATGTGAAGGCGATGATGGATCGAGTGGACGGCGATCCAGAGCTGGGGCGGGAGATGGTACGGTCTTTTCTGGAGGAAACCCCCGGTCAGATTGAACAACTTGTACAAGCCTTGGACGCCGGCGATTTCGAAGAGGCACGACGGTTGGCCCATGGCTTGAAAGGATCGGCCTCTTTTTTAAGTATTGAAGGGATTCGGCAGGCGGCTTTCCAAGTCGAACAAGCGACAAAGCAGAAAGATCCTCAAACCGCACGGGCTCACCTCCAGCATTTGCAACAGGAATGGAACCGAGTTCGTCCGGCGCTGGAGGAGTATCTTGGCCAAGGTTTCCAAATAGCCTAACCGCTTTCTCTTGCCGGAGTCATCGGATTAGACAAGCCCGCAAAGCTTCCTCTAGCTGGGGATAGCGGAAGCAGAAGTCTTTTTCCGACAGTCGCTTTGGCAAGACGTATTGCCCTTCGAGGAGGAGAGAGGCTTTCTCTCCGAGCCAAAGTCGTAAGACTCTTTCTGGAGTAGGAAACCAGCAGGGGCGTCTCAAAAGACGACATAAGGTGCGAGAAAATTCATGCTGTGAAACCGGATTGGGGCTTACTAAGTTGAAAGGGCCGGTAGCAGAAGGATCCTCCACCAAAGCCAGGACGGCCCGGACATGATCTGTGAGGTGAATCCATGAGATGCCTTGTTGTCCGGAACCGAGAGGACCGCCGAGGAAAAGCCGAAACGGCAAGGCCATAACCGGAAGAATCCCACCATGTGGCGCCAACACCAATCCCGTCCGAAGGATCACCCGCCGAACGCCTTCCCGCTCGATCTCCGCAGTCGAAGCTTCCCACTGGCGGCAGACTTCGGCCAAAAACCCGTGTCCCGGTGTGCTTTCTTCCGTCAAACGCTCCTGAACCCCTCGGTTTCCATAGTATCCCACCGCAGAGGCTTGGAGAAAGACCTGGGGTTTGGTCCGGCTTTCTCCAATGGCTTCGGTAAGCAATCGGCCCGTCAGAACCCGACTTTCCCAGATCCGGCGTTTGACTTCCGGGGTCCAGCGCCGGAAAAGAATCTGCCGCAAGTTCTGCCCGCCAATGCTCTCTCCGGCAAGGTGAATGATCGCATCTTGTTCTCCTACCAGCCGGTACCATTCTCCCCGTTCTGGGGGCGACCAACAGAGATACCGAATCGAAGGATCCGAAGCGTCAGGAGGCGGACGACGTCGTGTCAGGACCGTCACCCTATGGCCCCTTTCCCGAAGTCGCGGGACCAATTCCCGTCCGATCAAGCCGGTTCCCCCTGTGACCAGGATCTTCATTGCCTGCCTTTGGGGAACCTACTGGATGGCTCGTAATCGACGAAGGATCTCCGTGGTCGATTTCCCCGGAACACCTCCCAGCACCACAACCCGACCGCCTAAGGCTTCAACCAGACGGCGTTCTTCCTGGTTAATCGTGTCGATGGTGTAATCTCCGCCTTTGACGTAAATATCCGGTTGAACGATGCGGAGGAATTCCAAAGCCGTCGGTTGAGAGAAAATGGTGACTGCATCGACCGAGGCCAATGCAGCGACCAGACCGGCTCGATCTCGTTCCGGATGGATAGGGCGGCCGGGACCTTTGATCGCACGGACGGACGCGTCGCTATTGACCCCGACCAGGAGAAGATCACCCAGCTTGCGGGCCTCCTGGAGGTAGGTTGCATGCCCGATATGAAGAAGGTCAAAACAGCCGTTGGTAACCACTAAGGTTAGTCCTTTCCGGCGGATTTCCTCTCGCCAAGGCCCCAGTTGACTCAATGGAATGAATTTTTCCCAGAAATCCATTGTTATTAAGAAGTTCGGGTAGGGCGCGCTGTCCTCGGCGCGCCGAAGGAGAAAATAAATCTTTGCGGCGGCCTGGGGACAGGCCGCCCTACCTTTCCACGAGCTTCCGTAGGCCTATGTAAGGTAGGACGCGTTGTCCACAACGCGCCGAAAGAAAAGATCAACCTGTGCGGCGGTTTGGGGACAAACCGCTCTAGTTTTTTGCCCACCTTAGGAATCTCATGCATGGGCAGAAAGTTGACCAATTACTATACTGCCGCCACCGAATCAGGACTCGACGCGGTGGCTGAAATGGTCCAGAGCAAACCGAAACTATGCGGCTCCAGGCACTTGCCATTGTCCCTCACGGGCTTGGCGGGCCGCCGCTAAGGCGCCTTTGGCCACATGCTCCTTATAATCCGGACCGGCCTTGTGCACCCGTGGTTTTTCATATCCTTCCTCCACAAGCATACGCTGGAGCTCGGTGTCGATGTTCCGAATCAGACTTCCTCCACCGGTCAGAATGATGTTTTGAAGCAGCTCACCCACGCTGTCGCTGGAAGCCTTCGCAATGCCCGCTTTGACCAATTCAAAGACTTCGTTCAAGAGTTGCGTGCAGGCTTCTCCAATCGCTTCGGTCAGCTCCAACCGCCGCATTTTTCCTTTGACAATGACGTTGACCGTGGCCGGGGTGTCCGTCGTGCCGACAAAAGAGAATCGCTCTTTAATCTCCCGAACCTTAGGCAACGAAAGGTCGACGTCCGGGTATTGTTTCCGAATCAATTCCGCCAAGACCGCATCGACTCGATCCCCAGCGAAGGAGGAACTGACCTGGTCTTCCGGTCCCGGGAAGTAACCTTGCACAAGGCAGACATCGGTGGTGCCGGCTCCGATATCTACAAACAAGGAATTTCGAACCGGGTCAATATAAGAAGGATCGCGCAGCCGGGATTCATCCCGGAATCCTAAGGCAGCCAGGAACGGCTCAGGAATGAGGATCACTTTGTCAAAGATTCCCCGCACCGCTTCCATCAACTTTTCGTGTGCTGCTCGTGTCGAATTCGCCGGCACCCCGATCACCGTTCGCAACTCCGCTCCTTCCGGCGGATTAATGCGTTGTTTGATATGCTGGAGGAAGTCTCGAGCGGCGGAAAGGTCGGCAACCACACCATCCACCAGCGGCTGGACCACTCGCAGGTAAAGTCGATGGGCCAGGGCATCTTCGCCGAATAGGACCGTGGCGTTGTCGGGAATCAAGTTTTCCACAATCCCTTCCTTGGTATATCCTACAACGGAAGGGAGGAGCCCGGCCGCAAAGACCTCTTTGGATCCGGCATAACTGGCCTTGTAGCAAGTCTTATTGGTTCCGAAATCGAGCCCGATGAAGATGACCTCGCCTTCTCGACTCGGTGCAGGAGCCGGTTGAGGCTGAGGGGTCGGTTGAGGCTCGCTAGGGGGTTGTGCCGGTTTTGCTGCTTTCTTCTTGGCGGAATCTTGTGTCAATGGTGCTACGTATGTCGTTCGCATGGCTGATCCTAAGGTTTCCTGTTTGTATTTTCCTGATTCGTTTCGTTGTTCTAAACACGCGAGTCTGCCCAACCGGTCAAAGGATGGCAAGCCTATGGAGTAAAAGAAACCTTTTAGGAGTAACGGTGGAGGGGGCCTTGGCGCGAAATAAAAGGTCGACTTTTGCGCTCTCTTCGTCGGAAAATATTGCAGAAACAGCCAAAACGAACGAAAGGGAGTCAGAACCGATGAGACGAGTTGCGTTGTGGATTGGAATCGGGATGGTAGGAATCCTGCCGGCTTCCGCGGAGGTGGTTCCTTTGGCCAGTGGCGGCCGGCCGATGTGTGTCGTCGTAGTCCAGGATGGGATGAGTCAGCCGGAACGCCATGCGGCCGAGGAGTTAATTCAGACTTTGAAGCAGATCATTGGTTCCCCGCCGGCTTATGTGACTCCGGAACGGATTCCGGAAAATGTCATCCCTATTTACGTAGGAAATGGGACCGTCACGGCTCGGGCATTTCCGGATGTTTCCTGGAAACAGCTTGGGCCGGAAGAAATCGTGATCCGGGTAGAACCGCAACGGATTCTTCTGACCGGGGGCCGTCCTCGCGGCACTTTGTACGCAGTGTCGCGGTTCCTTCAGGAGTTCTGTCGGGTTCGTTGGTGGACCCCCTGGGCCAGCCGGATTCCTCACGATCCGAACCTATGGGTGCCGGTGAAACAGATCCGTTATAAACCGGTTTTTGAGTATCGAGAGCCCTATTGGTACGTGGCCTTTGACCCGCAATGGGCCGTACGGAATTGTGTCAACGGCCAAAGCGCCCGGATCCCGGACGAGTGGGGCGGCTGTATTCGGTACAAAGGCTTTGTTCATACATTCTACCGGTTGGTTCCGCCAGATCCGTGGTTCAAGCGACATCCTGAATGGTTCAGCATGATCAACGGAAAACGCACAGCCGGCCGTGCCCAGCTCTGCCTGACCAATCCGGAACTGCGGGATTTTGTGACCGAACGGGTCCGCCAGTGGCTGAAAGAGTCGCCGGAGGCCAACATCGTCTCCATCTCCCAAAACGACTGGTACGGGCCCTGTGAATGTCCCAAATGCAAAGCGTTGGATGAACGGGAGGGAAGCCATGCCGGAAGCCTCTTAGACTTTGTCAACGACATTGCCTCCCGGCTCGAAAAAGAATTTCCTCACGTTGCCTTTGATACGCTGGCCTACCAGTACACCCGCAAGCCGCCCCGGACGATCCGACCCCGGCATAACGTCATTGTCCGGCTCTGTTCCATCGAATGCAGCTTCCGTCAACCGCTGGATGACCCGATGAATCGGGACTTTGCCCAAGATCTGGCCGGATGGTCCAAGATTTGTAACCGACTCTACATCTGGGACTACACCACTGACTTCAGGAATTATCTTCAGCCACACCCGAATTGGTATGTCTTAGGACCGAACATTCGACTTTTCGCTCGTTCCCATGTGAAAGGCGTCTTTGAACAGGGGGCTTACCAATCCTACGGAGCAGAGTTTGCTGAGCTTCGGGCCTGGGTCTTAGCGCAACTGCTGTGGGATCCCAGTCAGGATGACCGGGCTCTGATCCGGGAATTCCTCCACGGCTACTACGGACCGGCTGCGCCGTGGATCGAACAGTACATGGACCTGATGTGGCAGGCCTCGGAAGGATATAAACTGCGATGCTTTGCTCCGGTGACCGCTCCGTATCTCAACTTCAAGACCTTGGCCAAAGCAGAGGATCTGTGGCGTCGAGCCGAGCAGGTCGTGGCCGGGAACGAGGAGTTGCTGGCACGGGTTCGATTCGGTCGGATCTGGTTGGGTTCCGTCTGGCTGGCGCGTTGGGACGAGTTACGAGAGGAATGTCGGAATTTAGGGGCCCGCTGGCCGCTGCCGGAAAGTCGGGCCGAATATGCCCGGCAGTGGTTGCGTTGGACCCAAGGCGATCCGAAACGTCCCTGGACCCATATCACCCGCATCCGCGAATGGGGCAATGCTACGCCGGAGAAATTTGTGGAGCCGTTTTTGAAATGAGTGTAGCTACGCTCGGTGAGATCGTGGGCTAATTAAGGGCGCGACGTCCTCATTGCGCCGAAGAAAAGATTGAAAAATGATACGGCGGTTTGGGGACAAACCGCGCCGCCGCCTTTCATACACAAGGTCACGGAAGATAGGGCGTGTTGTCCTCAACGCGCCGGAGAGTTGAGAATGAATTTCCACTGCTGTGGCCTGGGGGTGCAGGCCATCCTACTTTTTCCTTTTCAGCCCTTCAAGAGCAGGAATTTGATAGATACTTCTTCCTTTTAAGGGCAGTTGTCCTGCCAGATGTTTCCGCTTCTCCAGGAAAGTCCGACAGAGCCAAAAACAGATTCCGATTGCTTCTTGGGAAGAATCGAGGTAGCCCAAAGGCTGGCATGGCCTGGGGATCGTTTCGGGAATTTGTGGAAGCGCTGGATCGGGCCGGAGAGTTAATCCGGATCCAGGAACCGGTCGCTACCGAGCTGGAGATCACCGCCTGGGCGGATCAGCAAATGAAGGCCCCCGGTGGAGGCAAGGCCTTGTACTTTGAGCAGCCGACGGTCAACGGTCAGATCAGCCCATTTCCGGTTGCCATCAATACGATGGGTTCCTGGCGACGGATGACCCTTGCGTTAGGGGTAGAGGATCTGGAGGAGCTGGTGGAATCCCTTCGAGGACTTCTTCGAGCTCGGCCTCCGATGAGTTGGCGGCAGGCCTGGGAGTTGTTTCAGACGGCGCTGGATTTGCGGCATGCCCGACCCCGTCGGGTGAAGACCGGACCTTGTAAAGAGGTAATTCATCGGTTCGATCCGGTTCCGATCCGTACCGAGCCATGGCCGCCGGCTCCTCGTTGGCCGGAGGATCCGGAGGCCTTAGCTCAGGCAGTGGCCGATCCTCCCCAGGGTCCGTTTCCGACCGTGTTGGATCTTCCAGTATTGAAGTGCTGGCCTTTGGATGCGGGGCGGTTCTTTACGTTGCCTTGTGTGGTTACGGTGGATCCGGAGACCGGAGAACGCAACGTGGGGATGTACCGAATGCAGGTTTATGAGCCGCTCCTGACGGGGATGCACTGGCAGTTGCAGAAGACCGGGGCCCAGCACTTCCGTCGGTACCAGGAGCGAAAAAGGCGCATGCCGGTGGCGGTATTCCTTGGCGGGGATCCGGTTTATACCTTTGCCGCTACGGCCCCTTTGCCGGAAGGGGTGGATGAGTTGGTCTTTGCCGGGTACCTGCGGCGGCAGGCGGTGGAACTGGTTCTGTGTGAGACTTGCCCGTTGGAGGTCCCGGCGGATGCAGAGATTGTTATCGAAGGCTATGTAGAACCCCAGGAACCGTTACGGGAAGAAGGTCCCTTTGGGGATCATACCGGTTTTTATACTGCCCCGGAGCCTTATCCGGTCTTTCACATTACGGCCGTGACGCATCGGAAAGAGGCGATCTATCCGGCTACGATTGTGGGCGTGCCGCCGAAGGAGGATTTTTATCTTGGTTCGGCAGCGGTGCGGTTGTTTTTACCGGTGCTTCAACTGACGTTTCCGGAGATTGTGGATCTTGCGTTGCCGGCGGAGGGGGTTTTTCACAATTTTGTCTTTGTCTCAATCCGCAAACGATATCCTTTGCAGGCTTATAAGATTATGCACGGTCTGTGGGGGATGGGGCAGATGATGTTCAGTAAGTACATTGTGGTGGTGGACGAGGATGTGAACGTTCACGATACACGAGAGGTCCTGTTTCAAATCGGAGCCAATACCGATCCACAGCGGGATTGTCTGATAAGTCGTGGCCCAGCAGATGTCCTGGACCATGCTACATCAAATCTAGGAATAGGGGGGAAACTCGGGATCGATGCAACGCGAAAGCTCCCCGGTGAGGGAATCCATCGACCTTGGCCTCCCCCTATTCGTATATCGCCCAGGGTTCAACGGCTTGTGGAGCAGAAGGTCAAAGAGCTTCTGGAAGAAGGAGGAGAGCCGAGACGAACATAAGGCGAGGTTCAAATGAGGTTTTGGACTAGCAAAGAGATAGGCTTTGTGCTATAAATTTTTACAGTTTTGTGATAGAAGGTGGGGTGGTGGAAGTTATAGGGAAAATAGATCCGTGAAATAAGAGCTGCTCGATAACCACGAAAAACCTCTCTAATCAAGGGATTGGACGATTCTAGGGGAACGAACCGTGAACGAGGCATTAACCGGTACGCAATCAAAGGAGATTCGAAGGGAAGTGACGGTGCGGAATCGGTTGGGAATCCATGCCCGACCGGCAGCCGCCTTTGTCAAATTGGCCAGCCGTTTTGAAAGCGAGATTCTGGTAGAAAAAGACGATCAGACCGTCAATGGGAAAAGTATTATGGGATTGATGTCCCTGGCGGCAGGTCGAGGGTCGAAAATCCGAATTACTGCTCGAGGCCCGGATGCCGAACGAGCGATGGAGGCATTGACCCAGCTGGTAGAGGTTCAGAAGTTTGACGAAGATTAGCCACTGAGAATAGAAGGGAGAGGCATTCATGCGGGTAGAATTAGGAATTGATATCGACTACGTGTGTGATCTTGCTCGAATCGAACTCTCCCCCGAAGAAAAAGAGGCCTTCGCCGCGCAACTCCCCCAAATTCTCGATTTTGTCAACAAGATCCGCGAACTCGACCTTCGTGATGTCGAACCGATGGCCCATCCTTTGCCGATCACAAATGTGACCCGCAAGGATGAAATCGGTTCGAGTTTCTCCCAACAGGAAGCCCTCCGCAATGCCCCGGAAGCCAAAGATGGGCTCTTTATTGTGCCAAAAGTAATCGAATAACGATTCCTTCCACCGGTAAGAGAAAGAAGCGATGGACGATCTGATTGGTCAATCGATTACAACCCTGGCTCGGCATCTTCGTTCCGGAGAAATCCGACCGGTGGAGGTGGTTGAGGCTTATCTTCGTCGGGTAGAAGAAGTAGAACCGAAGGTCCAAGCCTTTCTTTCCCTCGATTCCGAAAAGGTTCTTCGCCAAGCTCAGGTCCTAGAAGAAAAAGGGGGGCCGACCGAGGATCAGCCGCTGTGGGGTGTGCCGATAGGGATAAAGGATATCCTTGCCGAAAAAGATGCGCCTTTGACTTGCGGGTCTCGGATCTTGGAAGGGTTCCGCTCTCCGTATGAAGCGACCGCAGTGGAACGTTTGCGAAAGGCCGGGGCCATCCTCTTCGGTCGGCTGAACATGGACGAATTTGCAATGGGGAGTTCGACGGAGAATTCCGCTTACCACGTGACTCGAAACCCATGGGATCTGGATCGAACGCCGGGAGGCTCCTCAGGAGGATGTGCGGCGGCTGTGGCGGCCGGGGAATGTCCAGGGGCAGTGGGAACTGATACGGGAGGATCTGTGCGTCAGCCAGCTGCATTTTGTGGTTTGGTGGGACTAAAGCCTACCTATGGTCGGATTTCTCGATACGGGCTGGTTGCTTTTGCCTCCTCTCTGGATCAGATAGGCCCGGTAACTCGCTCGGTAGAAGATGCTGCTTTGCTCCTGCAGGTCATGGCCGGCCATGACCCAAAGGATTCTACTTCATTACCGGATCCAGTCCCGAACTACGTAGAGGAGGTTCAAAAGGAGAGTAAAGAGATTCGGTTAGGAATTCCAAAAGGGTTTATCGGGCAAGGGATGGATCCGGAGGTTCGTCGGGTTTTTGAATCTGCGACAGATCGACTCAGTCAAGCCGGGGCACAGATGGAGGAGATCGATCTTCCTCACTTGGACTATGCGTTAGCTGCTTATTATATCATCGCGCCGGCGGAAGCAAGTGCCAATTTGGCTCGATATGATGGAGTCCGTTATGGGCTGCGAGTGCCGGGGGCGGATCCGAATGAGATGTATAAGAAGAGCCGAGGTCGCGGGTTTGGGCGCGAGGTCAAACGACGGATCATCTTGGGGACTTATGCACTGAGCAGTGGATATTACGATGCTTATTATTTGCAGGCGTTACGGGTTCGTCGGGTGATTCGAGAGGATTTCGATCGAGCCTTTCAGCAAGTAGATCTGATTCTTGTGCCTACGGCTCCCACACCGGCATTCCGACTGGGAGAGAAGGTACAGGATCCGGTTCAGTTGTATCTGTCTGATATCTATACTGTTCCTTGTAATCTTGCAGGGTTATGTGGAATCAGTCTGCCGGCTGGGGTGACGAAGGAAGGGTTACCGGTAGGGATTCAATTATTGGGGGCTCCGTTGGAGGAGGTTCGGCTTTTGCGGGTCGCACGTTGGGCGGAGGAGGTATTGGGATGGCCGAGGGAGGGGTGGTGGGCTCCGGAGAACGTGCCCAACCTCTCTTCTATATCGATAAAATAAGAAAAATACTTGCAGAAAGGACGATTCTTTCTTCAATTGGGGAAGGAGAGATGGGCCGAGAGCGGTCCGTCTTTTATGTTTCAGGATCTGTGAAGAAGGAGGATCAGGGGCAGTGAAAATTTTTAGCGGTAATGCGAATCCTCCCCTTGCCCGGAAGATCTGTGAAGCCATTGGGGTCGAACCGGGAAAGTGCACTGTGACGGCCTTTCCCGACGGGGAGACATTTGTGAAAATTGAAGAGAACGTCCGGGGGCAGGACACGTTTGTAATCCAGCCGACCAGCCCGCCGACGAATCAGCATTTGATGGAGCTATTGATTATGATCGATGCTTTGCGGCGGGCCAGTGCCCCACGGATCACCGCGGTGTTGCCGTATTACGGATATGCG
>CAZBKV010000040.1:0-8474 GCA_964492575.1 uncultured Verrucomicrobiota bacterium
CAGACTTTACTAGAGATTCCGTCTGAGGGCAAGGTAGAAAGTTTAACAGAAATGGGGGATGGATAATGGAAGATAATGAGAGGCAATTTTAAAGTTAACTCATATTTTATTTGGTCTCTTTGGGCATCTATTTTAAAATAAGATTTGAACAACAGTATGCCTCCGCGACGTCTAAATTTGAGAACAGCGGCGGAGGGACTGTGTCTTTAAAAACCCAGAAGTACAGGAGGAGCCTTATGAAACAACAAAACGGTAGAATGGAGCGGCGGCGATTTTTGCAGACGTTGTTAGCCGGCGGTGTCGGATATACCGCTTTCAGTATTACGCGACCTTGGGCCGATCCGATGGGAGAGGTTCTAGCTGCCGAAAAGCCTCCAAGGCCAAAGGTAGCGGTCGCGCATGGAACAAAGGTTGATCCTCGAAAACTCACCCGTCAGGCGATTGCGGCATTGGGTGGGATGGGGCGCTTTGTCAAGAAAGGAGATGACGTTATTGTTAAACCTAATATTTGCAATGCTTATCACGGACCAGAGTACGCCAGTACCACTAACCCGGATGTCGTCGGCGAAGTCGTAGCGCTGTGTCTCGCTGCTGGGGCTCGCCGGGTGCGGGTCATGGATTTTCCTTTTGGAGGGACCCCCCAGGCCGCTTATGAAAAGTCCGGAATTCGAAAGGCTGTGGAGGCCGCGGGGGGACAAATGGAAGTCATGGCCCCCTTTAAGTTTAAGAAGACCCCGATCCCGAAAGGAAAAGACATAAAAGAATGGTGGATCTATACTCCGGTGTTAGAAGCCGACGTATTGATTGACATTCCCATTGCGAAGCACCATGTGCTGGCCGGTTTAACCCTTGCGATCAAAAACTTGATGGGAGTCATTCAACGTCGCTCCCGCCTCCATCCCAATCTCCATCAACGACTTGCCGATTTGACCACACGGGTCCGGCCGACCTTGACGATCGTGGATGCGGTGCGGATGCTGATGAAGCATGGGCCCACTGGCGGAGATCTTCGCGATGTGAAACGAATGGATACGGTCATTGCTTCGGCCGACATTGTGGCGGCCGATGCCTACGCAACAACTCTATTTGGAAAGAAGCCCTCTGACATTGGATATATCCAGAAGGCTGCGGAAATGGGATTAGGGGTTATGGATTTGAATGCAATGGAGATTGAACGAATCGAAGTGGTGTAGTTTATTGAAGCAAAACTAAATGGGTTCCATGCGTGGGTTGCGACGGATTCGCCCCTGGGTACAGGGTGGGTTACTGGTATTATTCCTCGCACTGCTGGTGGCTTCCAGGATGGGACATCGCAGTGGTGCGGGGCTCTTTTTTTGGTTTGACCCTTTGGTCGGATTGGTCAACTCCATTGCTGGCCGCACCTTCCATACCACATGGCTGTGGGCGATTTTCACTCTTTTCCTCACACTCTTGCTAGGCCGAGTTTGGTGTGGTTGGATCTGTCCCTTAGGAAGCGTTCTTGATGCAATGCCAGGACCTGCGGAGCGAAAGGCCTCTCGGGATCCTTCTCCTCGATTACGCCGTTTGAAATATCTTATCCTCTTTTTTATCCTAAGCGCGGCTATTTTAGGAAATTTGACCCTAATCTTTTTGGATCCCATTACATTGTTATATCGAACTATTACGCTAGCCCTATGGCCGGCGGTAGTGTGGGGGATCAACGGGTTGGAAGCTATACTTTATAAGATTCCATTTTTACAAGGAATTATAAGCTCCTTTGATGGACTCGTTCGGGGACGAATCATTCCAAGTGAAATGCCGATTTATCCAGGGGCAGTCTTGATCGCCGTAGTGTTTGCGGTAGTTTTGGCTTTAAACCGCGTCCGAAAACGATTCTGGTGTCGATATCTATGTCCTTTAGGGGCCCTGTTGGGCTTGATCTCTCGATGGGCTTGGATCCGTCGGATAGTAGGAGAAGACTGTAAGGCCTGTCATTTATGCGCCCGCTCTTGTCCCATGGGAACGATTGATCCAGATCGTGGGCATCAGAGCGATCCGGCAGAATGTATCGTTTGTTTGGATTGCATTCCCCCTTGTCCCACAGCAGCCCAGACGTTTGGCCATGCAAAAGCAAAACCACGGAGCCGCTGGGAATACGATCCGAAGCGACGTCATGTGTTAGGAAGCATCGGTCTGGCCGTAGCGGGGACAGGAGTGCTGTCGTTAGAACCGGTGGTCCGTGGTCGTTCTCTCCCCTTACGCCCCCCTGGGGTCAACGACCAAGAGGAATTTCTATCGAAATGCATCCGATGCGGTCTGTGCATGCGGGTCTGCCCGACTGGGGCCCTGCAGCCGAGCATTGGCGAGTCGGGCTGGGTGGGATTTTGGACCCCAGTCTTCGTGCCACGTTTGGGTTACTGCGATTATTCCTGCAATGCGTGTGGGCAGGTCTGCCCTGCCGGGGCAATCCCCGCCTTAAACTTGGAAGAAAAACGAAAAGCAGTGATTGGCTATGCGTATATCGATCGGAGCCGATGTATCCCATGGGTGAGTTTTCGAAACTGTATTGTGTGTGAAGAGATGTGTCCGGTGCCGGATAAAGCGATTCAGACCGAAGAGGTAGAAGTTTGGGCCCCGGATGGACAGAAAGTTAAAGTCCGTCGTCCTCATGTAATTCCGGAACGCTGTATTGGCTGTGGAACCTGCGAATATCACTGTCCTTTAAGTGGAGAAGCGGCCATTCGGGTCAAACCGGCTACGGATCTTAGCACCTTCTTCTAGCCAAGGACTCCTACCCCACAATACCTTTGTCTTGGATGCTCATATCCAGTTGAGGAGATTCTGATTTTTCTGGACCCCTTTGAGGATAAAGCTGAAGGGTGTGTCGCAAAAGGGAGGCGATCCAATACAACTCATCGTCAGAGAGTTGAGCCAAAAGCCCAACAGGATCCTGATTTTTTCGATGGATCTGTAGTTCCAGCACAGGAACATGATTAATCTCCATCCCAGAAGGGCCGACGGTGATGGATCGGATTTCTTCTCGAGGAATCGCAATTACTTTCTTCCGAAACGGGCTCGCCATGGCGATCCGAATCCCGGCAGAATCAGCCTGGATCATAGCCCGCTGTTTGCCCATGTGGATGGAATAAAAGAGGAGTGCAATCCCAAAGATCCAAAAGAGGCTGATAATAAGAAAGGATATCCATACATTATGATTCGTTTTTTGGTCCCAGGGCACAAAAATAAAAACCGCCGTAAAAATGGAAATAAATCCAAGCCAAACAAGGGAAAAGAAGAAAAATCCTTTCGTCCCTTTAAAGAGCCCCAAAGGAGGAACCGTTAAGCGTACACCCCCAGGCCACTGTTCCATGCGAACCTTGGTCCCCGCAGGAGGTTGTAATACCTCTGCTTCTTCAACCTGGATGACTTGTTGTTTCTCACTTTGAAACACTGGAACGCTTTTCTGTTGAAATTCCTGGATCTTTTCACGCAAAAACTTCGTCAAAGGTTGAATCCATTCCAAAGGATAGCCGAAAAGCAAAGCTTTAGGTCGTCTATTGGTTAAGGCCGCCGCAAGCCAGCCGAAGTCTTTGGGCAAAGATCCGGAAAAAAGATTTTGTCCATCTACCTGAATATTCCCGGAGCCGTATTGAAGATAACGCAGATTAGAAAGAGGAAGATTACGACGCCAACGAATCGGCCCTAGATGTCGTTCTACGATCAATTTCGTCGGGGTTAGAACAATACGGTCTTTCCCCAGCAGAATGGAAAGGGCAATCGAAAAGAACACAAACCCTCCCATCAAAAAGAGAAAAAGCAGAAGGAAGATTACAAATGGGACGTCTCCCTCTGAAGAATGAAAGAGGAACAAGAAACCAACGCCCATAGGAATAGCCATAAAGAGGAGAGAGAAGAGCGTGAGAAAGAGCCCAAAGAATTTTACGCGAAGACTGGGACGGGAGGGCAGGTCGATTTGAACTCCCTCTCCGGTCTGCGACACTGTAATGTTGGATGGTAACTCTTTCATAGGCTTATGCGCTAGACTAACAGGCTTTTCCCGCAGAGAAAAGAAACTTTTTGCCAAAGTTAGATTTTGTCCGAAAGCGAAGTGGAGGAGGCATTTTGGATAAGGGGTCATAGTTAAAATTTTGCGTTCAAAGAATCTTCGTAGGTAGAACGGTCTGTCTCCAACCCACCGTTCTTGTTTTCGATATGCTGAGGACAAGGCGCGGAACAGTGAGTGGATTTTGATTGATTGATTGATTGATTGATATTGATAGTTGAGGTGTAAATTGGTCTTGTATCGGTAGTAGAAGTTGCTTCTATTGTTTCCTTATAGATGTGCTTTAGTTTTTAGCATTATTGACTGTGGGAGTGACTGGTGGAGGTCTTAGCGATGGATCTATAAGCTCCTACAAGAGTCACTACCGACCGGGCTGGAATTACATAGCTATCGCAAGGGCTAATGGAGGGTTTCTTTGAAAGGTTGTTGGCACTATCAGTTACATAAGGAGTGAACTTGCGAAGACCTGAGACATTCCGGAATGTAAACTTTACAATGTGGTTACTAGTAGCCGCATTTACAAATACTATGATAAGATTCTTATTTGTTTCGTCTTTATAAGCTGAAGCCATAAGACCGTAGCGGTCATCTGCGCCTGCACAATAGATTCTTTTTGAGCCGGGTCTGATGAATCTGCTGTAGTTTCCAAGTGCCCAAAGGGTCTTTGCTACATAGAAGGTATCATAAACACCCTCATCCACATAAATCAGCCCGTCTCTCCAGTGTTCTTTAGAAATGGCGGTCCAGAAATGCCAGGCAGAGGCATTGGCAGCTGTTAAATCATAGTGAATCACTCTTGCCATTTGGATTGCAAAGTCCATGGTGAGATCCCGCTGTCCACATTTTCTGCTGCCCAAGCAACACCATTCTGTCATCCAGTAGCGGCAGCCAGGATAGTTCGCCATAAGGGCAGCGAGTTTTTCCCTTACTTCTTTAATTTCATATATAGAGTCTTGCCAGTAGGAGTGTCCTGAAAGACGGAAGCTTAGTTTTCGTCTCATATCTGGGTCACCAAGAAAAACCTCCATATAATTCCCATAAGTACCGGGGTAAGGTCTTTTGTAGATTGTCCAGTTTGCTTTTGGTTCTCCTGCTTCAACTCCTATAATTTTTGTGGTTAAGTGTCGGGCCTGAAGTTCCGAATAGAGGGCATTAATAACCCTCTTTATATTTTCATTGTTATAACGGCAGCCCTCTTGATTGCAGCCGACATTCCACTCCCAACATGGCTCATTAATGGGAGATATGTAATCAAAATATATTCGTTCTTCTGGGTCTGGGTTGTTTTTGAAATGCTCGATCACATCACATAGAAAAGCAGCAAATTTACCCTCATATCCATCTGCTAAATTTGTGGACTGAGTTCGTATATCGTCACAGTTTGTATATCCGTTTTTCGTCATGCTCTTTGGTGGGCTGTTGCAAAAGGCAAGAAAATACTTCACCCCTCTTTTCTTTGCGGCTCGGAGAAACCATCTTTGCCCGGCTTGTTTTGTCCAATCATACGAGTGGCCGTCCCAGAAACATTCAACGGTTCTCCATCGATTAGGGATTCGGCTTCTGGGAACTATGCCAGCACCAATGTTAAATCTCCAGAGGGAAAGGCCGATTCCTTTGGTTTTGGAGAAGAGTAAATCTGCGATTTCTTCCTTTACTTTAGGGTCCCACCTCTCTCCTACTGGACCACACGACCAGGCATCTGAGGCCCCAAAGTTTTCGATCGTTTGATATTCTATCGCTGGGTCTATGATAATAGATGCTGCGTTTAGAGGTCGGTGCGAGCTGAAACTCAATAGAAATATAAAGCCGGGCAGTAGAAGTTTATAAATACGCATCTTTTTGTTTAGTTTCCATTTAAGCATCATTGTTTTGTTAGTTGGTTGAGGTTTTGTGTGCAACAATATTGTTTATTCTGCTTTGTTTTGCAAGCGTTTTATAAGGTTCGGTAGAACGGCGGTCCAAATCAAGTAGAAAAACTGATGGGTGGTTTTGGCGAGCAGAAAAACATCTAATCACAAAAACTCCGGGCTATCCCAACCCGAAGCGAAGAAGGAAACGAAGCGAAAGGAGATCGAGGACGTTATGCCAACTCCAGGACGCTCTGGACGAGTTTGGTGATCCCGGCTTCGGCTTCGGAGATGCGATTGGCCAGCATGTAAGCAGGGGTCGTAATGATCTTTCGATCGCGGTCCACAATCGCATTTCGGACGTTACAGGTCAGATGCCGGGCTCCCATTTTCTCAATCACTTTGGCTGTCGCCTGGTCAGTTCCGATCGTGACCTCTACGCCTTCTTGACCGAATAGTTTGGCTGCTAGGGCTGGTGCGATGCAGATAAACCCGATCGGTTTGCCGGCTTGATGCGCCCGACGGAGGAAGTCGGCTAGCTCCGGCAAAACTTCGCAGTCCGGTCCTTTCTCCGCGAAGTCACTGAGGTTTTTCGCTGCACCGAATCCACCAGGCAAGACTACCGCGTCGATGTCCTCCACCTTCAGTTGGTTCAGAGGGATGATTTTTCCGCGGGCGATACGGGCCGATTCGACCAGGACGTTGCGGGTTTCTCCAGGGACCGGCTGGCCGGTCAAGTGATTCACAACTTCCCGCTGTGGAATATCCGGTGCGGCACAGACGGCCTCCGCCCCGGCCTTGTCAATGGCCAGCAAGGTCAGGACCGCTTCATGGATCTCCGACCCGTCGTAAACTCCACATCCTGATAAGATGACGGCTACTTTTTTCATAGTAATTCCAAAACTACGCGCTGAATAGGAGCTCGTCTAGTTTGGGTCATGGGGAGGGGGAAGCTCATCAGCCATCGCCCAATCTGCAGCGGCTTGAGCATGGAGGACGGTTGTGTCAAACAGCGGGACCGAGACTTCTTCCGGACGCAAAAGTAGGCCCAATTCGGTACAGCCTAGGATGACGCCCTGTGCTCCGCGTCGAATCAGCCCTTCCGCCAGTGCTGCCAGACGTTGACGGGATTCCGATTTCCGGATACCTTGAACCAATTCTTGGAAAATAATTTGGTGGACTGTTTGTCGCCCGGCTTCGTCTGGAACCACTACTTCTAATCCGTGTCGTTCTCGAAGTCGTCCTACGTAAAAATCCTGTTCCATCACATAACGAGTCCCAAGTAGCCCTACCGTGCGGATTCCCTGGGTTTTGAGGACTTGAGCTGTGGCATCGGCAATATGCAGAAGTGGAACTCCGGACAGACGTTCCACCTCCTCGGCTACCCAGTGCATCGTATTCGTGCAGATAAGAAGCATTTGTGCACCGGCTTCCTTGAGTTTTCGGCCTAGGGTGCCGAGGTATTGACCGGCCTCGTCCCATCGAGCTTCTCGTTGCATACGTTCGATCGGCTCGAAATCGACGGAGTAGAGAATGATTGGGGCCGATCGCAGCCCACCCAACCGTTCCCGCACTCGTTGATTGATGAGGCGGTAGTAAGTAAGGGTGGAATCCCAAGCCATACCTCCCAGTAGGCCTAGAGTCCTCATAACCAAGCTTATAGGGAACGAGAACAGTAAGAGTCAAGCTTTTCTAGCAGGAGAAACAGGGAGTTTGGGTAATACGGAATAGCAAGATCGTCGTACAGTATGACAAAATTGGTAATGCGTATTACCCAAAAGTTCTTTCATGTTATCTCTTGCTATGAAGAAAATCAAGAAAAGTCCGAGGGCCGCGTTTACTCTGATCGAACTCCTCGTCGTTATCGCCATCATCGGGATCCTCGCCTCAATGATGTTGCCCGCACTCTCCCGTGCACGCGAGGCGGCTCACCTGGCCCGCTGTACCAGCAACCTTCGCCAGATCGGCCTAGCTATGATCATGTATACCGATGACTACGACGGCCGTATGGTTCCCTGGTCCTATCCGGATCCGCAACGGGGAGCGTGGATGATCGGTAAGTACGGCTGGTCGTTGTTGATCAAGCCGTACATTCTCCTTAACGCCTACAAACTTCGGACCAATCATACCGGCAAACTGGAATTCGACTACGGCACCGTCTTTCGGTGCCCGGATCAGAAAGAACCTTCCCAGATGTGGATGGGGTGGGCGGTGGCGTATGTCTCTTATGCCATCAACGGGAACGTCTCCGGCTTTCGCTTTGCCCAAGGAACGGCTTGGTTAGACATCCCGCCGCGGATCACGGCGATTCAGAATCCTTCGGACGCGATGTGGGTATGTGACTCTCCGGCTCATGTGGTAATTCGGGCCTGGAGTGAGAAGAATGTGGCTGGACGCCATAACGGCCGGGCGAACCTCCTCTTTGTGGACGGTCATGTAACGGCCTGGAAGAAGAGGCGTGTCTGTGAGGCTCAGCCTCCGGAGATCTGGTGGCAGGAAAAGAGCATGGGGAACTCCGGATGGTAATGAAAGGGAGGTAAAGAAAAGGAGCGGGCAGCGGATGGAAGAAAATTTATCAAGGCGTCGGTTAAATAACTGCCCTC
>CAZBKV010000040.1:8484-10211 GCA_964492575.1 uncultured Verrucomicrobiota bacterium
GGAAGGTAAGAAAAATTTCAAAAAGATAGGGCGTGCTGTTCTCAGCGCGCCGGAAGAGGAAAATAAAGGATTTGCCGTCCTGGCAAAGAAGCTCAGAGAGGAAGGGAAGATCCGTGTAAAAATCCGGGCGTTCGTCGAATTACCGTCCCGAAGGAAAAAGCTTGAATAGGGTACAGTGTTCCAAGATGAGGATGGTTTTGGTGGGTTGGACAAATCGGCCTCTTTTCTTTTTCTTTCCAGCTGTTGGGAATTTTTGAAGGGGAACTTGTTGGACGGATGCCTTGGTTTAATCTGGGCTTCCCGGTCTTTTGCAGTGGTCCCATTGCCGTAACCGCTCTATCGCCTTCCGGAAATCCTCCGGCCATGGGGCTTCAAACTCAACCCACTTCCCCGTTTTCGGATGGAAAAATCCAAGTCGCCGAGCATGCAACATCGGTCGTCCCGGTTGCCATTGGAAAAGCTGAGACAGCTTCCGATTGGCTCGTTCACCGTAAACTGTATCCCCCCATAAAGGGCAACCGATGTGTTTCATGTGCACTCGAATTTGATGCGTTCGTCCGGTTCGAGGGTGAACTTCCACCCATGCTGCCTTTTCTCCAAAGGTTTCCCGGACTTGATATTCCGTTATTGCTTCCCGGCCTTCCGGCAATATGGCCATCTTTTTCCGATGCACCGGATGCCGTCCGATTGGGGCTACGATTTTGCCTTTCTGTGGCTTGGGAATGTGGCACACGATCGCGTCATAGATCTTCTGCGTACGCCGTCCTGCAAACTGTTCTGCTAAAGCCTGATGGGCTGAGTCTTCCTTGGCCACTACCAACACTCCGCTTGTTCCCAAATCCAGTCGATGAACAATCCCAGGTCGCAACTCTCCTCCAATCCCACTCAGTCGATCCCCATGCCGGAACAGTAATCCGTGGACTAGGCTCTCTTCCTCATGGCCTGGGCTAGGATGAACCGCTACCCCAGCCGGCTTGTTCAACACCAAAATCCATTCATCCTCAAATAAAACCTCATATGGAACTTCCTTAGGGACCAACTCGGTCGGGCGCGGTTCAGGCCAGTAAATCACGATCGATTCTCCTACTCTGGGCTGATAGGTCGGTTTCACCTTTCGACCATCGACCAAGATCCGTCCCTCCTGAATTAACCGCTGGATCTTCTGGCGGGAAACCTCACCCAGCCGATCCCGCAAATAGGTATCCAAGCGGACCTGCCCAGGCCACTCTTCCACACGCAACTCTGTCACGCGGGCTGTTCCTTCTGGCCGTTCACCGCTCATGACTTTTTGCTTCGGAAGACGTAGAAGCGGTTGAAGTAGACCTTGCACGTAAAACCATCCATAAAATCAGGCCGCCTAGAACTACAAAGAAACTGACGATATGGCCGATCGTCGCCCATCCTCCTAGGTAATACACCTTATAATCTCCCCGGAAGAACTCGACACAAAACCGAAGGGTTCCATATCCCAACAGATAAGCCGCCAGTACCTGGCCATCGAACCGTTTTCGCCGATATAGCCGAGCCAACAAGGCATATAACACCAAGTTCCCTACCAGTTCATACAATTCGGTCGGATGCACCGGGACGCCGCCGGTCGGATGTCCGGCCGGAAACCGTACCCCCCAGGGCAGTGTGGTCGGTTTCCCATAACAACATCCGTTCAAAAAACATCCCAGCCGGCCAAAAGCATGGCCCAACGGCACACTTGGAGCCAACACATCTGC
>CAZBKV010000040.1:10221-11685 GCA_964492575.1 uncultured Verrucomicrobiota bacterium
AAAGATCAATCCTGCGATCAATCCTCCAAACAGCCCTCCATAGAACACCAGTCCCCCTTCACGAATATTGATCACATGCCAAAGGGGACGATTTGCAAAATCCTGATTCCAATATTCCACTACATAGAACAACCGGGCTCCGGCAATCCCTCCAAACAACAGCCACACGCCGATATCCGCAACCCATTGCGGATTCACTCCGGTTTCGACACTCCGCCGCGAAGCCGTCCACCAGCCCACCAAAAATCCCAAGGCCAGTAGGATTCCATACCAGTAGACGGCAAAGCTTCCGATTCGGAACGCTATTGGATGCATGTTGATCCTTGTTCCTCTTCGGCCTTCAAAGAGGCCTTACTTGATTCTTTTGCCAAAACTTCTCTCCCTTCCAGTGTCTTTTCCAGCGCTTGGAATACTCGATTCCAAATGGCCGTTCGAACCTTCCAAGCGATCAAACCGGTCAGAGCGACCGGGGGGATGGCCAGAGCCATACAGAAGAATCGAGCCGGATGCAGGGAAGCCCGAGGCCAAAAGAGAACCCTTTCTGCTTCCGGATTGTGCATCACCCATACCCCTGCACTGTAAAGAAGAAGAAAGAACAACACAACCACTCCAAAAGAGAGACCATTCCACTGAGTTAGGATTCGGACTTCTGTTTGGATCTGTTGATCTGTGATTTCTGTGGCCAAGCCTCTAAGAAACAAATTCACTGTGACGAAAAAACCGCCTGCAATTAATCCAAAGAGACCGACTGAAAGTACGAACTGTAGGTTTTCCGGATCGGCCTTGTACCAATATAAGAAGGGGGCCAAACCGAATAAGGTTAAGGAAAGAATCTTGAGCCATCGGGCATATTTTGTATAAAGGGTCTTCTCAGAAAAAGCGGCTTCTAATTTAGTTGCACTTTCCCATAAAAAGAAATGGACCAACCCCACCAAGAGAATCCCAAACGCATCCAACAGATGGGTAAACACCGTAAGAGTGTCTATCAGAAACGCTGTTGGAAGTAACCATGCAAAAAGATCCAATCCGCGAATACACTCCCCTAACCTATGAAGAGGGATTAACGTGTTTTGATTCTCTTTCGTTTGTCCTTCAGCCATCCTAAAATCTAATCCATCCCTCCCAAACCTCATCTTTAAAAAGCATGGTTTATTCCTCGTTTTATTTTCCCCGCGGTAGATTCAGATAGGTATACTCGCGCAATCCTCGTTCATATTCTTTCAACAGACGGATTCCTTCGGACGGTTTTAACCGGTCAGATTTGATGGCTCGATCCACCTGGGCCTTCATCCACCGTTTTAACTCGCTTTCCTCATATTGAACTGTGGTTAAAGCCCTACCCACGCTTGTTCCTTCGATAGCCTCTTCGATGTAATAGCCCGCCGGTTCATCCGGATCTATAAAGACATGAACTTCGTTCACCCGGCCAAACAGATTGTGCAAGTCTCCCATGATGTCCTGATA
>CAZBKV010000041.1:0-11582 GCA_964492575.1 uncultured Verrucomicrobiota bacterium
AGAGTAAAAAGAATGCTAAAGATTGACACTATCCAATCACTCTTTGTCAGTTTATTTTTCATAAATGTCTATCTATTCTCTTGGACACGACAACCCACATCCATCAAAGGAACTTAGAACTAGTATCTTTTAATAAGGATAAGGACTGAGGTTTTATAGATAAATTTAAAGAAACCGGAGAGCTTTGAAAAAGAAATGGCTTAAGAATTCTAGCCCAAACTTCTTTTTGGAAAGGACCTCTATTGTTCACTTTCATCTTTTTATAAAGTAAAGGATGAAGGCGAAAAACGTGAAGCAAATGAGTTTTTGTTCTTTGCTGCTTAAATTCTCTTTTTCTTATTGCTTGTAGCTTGGTTAAATCGAGCTCCATGTAGATCTTAGGCTCTCCAAATACTTCCTCCCACGGAATCCACCTTCCATGGAAAAAGACCGGAGGTAATGGAGGAGGGGGAACTTCTAAAAGAATTTTTGATTCTTCTTTAGGCCTTGCAGCTAAAGCTTGCTTGCGCATCAGATAACAAAACCCCGAGGCTCAAGACCGCCATCACTCCCCGCTTCCAATTTTACTATTCTAATCTTCTTCATAGCTGCCTCCTCTTCTGTGCTTTCTGTTGAAACTTTTACTGCAAAATCTCAGATTGTCAAGCCATTCTCACTGCTCAAATCTTCGAAAATCATCTATAGATTATCGTTAACGACACCAAACCCATCTTTGTTTGGTTGAGCCATAATCGGAAACCAGCATAATGAGCTAAAAAGAAAGCAGAGTGACAAATCTATAGGCCAGAAGGCTCTTTAATCACCCCGACGAGGAGAGGATCTCCTAGCGAATTTCCTTCCCGAATGCTCTCTGCCAGATAAGATGGCTTGTCTTCAAACCGCTGCGATGGCAAATCCATTCTTGGATTTGGGGCGCTGGGGCAGCGCATCCTCTGTCTGAAATTTTCTTTTCCATGCGGACAGTTTTTGATAAATAACTCAAAAAATTTCAATTTAAGCTATGATGGGGCTTCGTCCTAAAACACTTTATTATCTTATCGAAGGGTTGAGCGGGTTTTCCCTCCCGTTTTATTACAATTATCTCTTTTTCTACATGCAGCATGTCTATGGGTTTACCAAGGGGCAGAATTTACTCCTCTGCTCTCTCTATGGATTGGTTTATATGATTGCCACACGGTATGGAGGGCGTTTGGCTCATCGGGTGGGAGAAAGTCGGATTCTGGGGGTTGGAACGGCTGTGGTTCTCTTGACGATGTTTGGGGCATGGCTCAGTCATTCTTTAACCGCCTTGGTTGTTCTGTTTGGTCTATGGACGATAGGGGTTGCGCTGATCTGGCCGGCACTAGAGGGTTTGATCTGTCAGGGAGAGACAGGGGCCGGCCTTTCCAAAAGCATCGGACTTTACAACGTGATCTGGGCGGCGCTTTGGGCGGTCGCTTACTTCTTTGGAGGCGCTCTGATTGAAGGGCTTGGATGGAATTGTATTTTCTGGATTCCGGTAATGATTCTGGCTATTCAACTTATTTTAACCGGTGTGCTTCCCTATGTACAAAATTCTAAGTTTGAACCGGAAGATTCCGATCCGACCACAGAAAATCCTCAGGTTCTTTCAGGTACTTTGTCGCCGGCGACGCAGCGCCTTTTTCTCCGGATGGCGTGGGTGGCGAATCCTCTTTCTTATATGGCCATGAATACCGTCATTCCTTTGGTTCCGGATATTGCTCAAAGGCTTGGGCTGAGTCCGATGCTAGCTGGTTTTACTTGTTCTATTGTTTTCATTGTCCGGACCTTGACGTTTGGAATTTTGCATTTCTGGTCAGGATGGCAATATCGGGCTTCGTGGTTTTTTGGAACGTGTATTTTGTTAGTGATCAGTTTTGTTGCTATTACCACAGCTTCCAACTTATGGATTCTGATTCTCGCTCAATTGGCTTTTGGATGGGCGCTGGGTTTAATTTATTCTTCTTCTCTCTATTATTCCATGGATGCGAGCCAAGCGAAAGCTGAGTTTGGAGGATATCATGAATCGGCGATTGGAGCGGGGATTTTTGCCGGGCCGTTTTTGGGATGGATGAGTAATCGTGTATTTCCCCATCTTGCCCATGCCAGTGTTTGGGGGGTAGGGTGGATTCTTTTTATAGGTTATTTTGGGTTATTTGTCCTTTGGATTCGGCACAGGAGAGGGATTCATCGCTAAAGTGATTTCGACTCTTTATTGAGTTTTGCTTTGCTATGAAGATGGGGATTTTTTGTTTCTAAGGCATAGGTAATTGTGCGACAAAAAGCGCAAAGCTCGGGCACGGCGGTAGGTTGCCCACAACGAGGACAGGGCTGAAGGCGAACATGAGTTTGTTTCCATGAATCGAGGAATTGCTTTTCTTCCTTGGTACGGAGGAAAGACAGGTAAAAAGAGAGTTTTGCGCCGGGGCGTTCTTGTTCGAGTTGATCCCATAGATTTTTATACACAGGGGTATTGGCCCCGCGAGACAATGGGCAAGAGGCTTCAACCGATTCGATGCCCCGCAATTTCGCATAAAGGCGGATATGTTCTTCATACATTCGGCAGAAGGGTTTTACTTTTCGGGCAAAGCCGTTTTCTTCTGCAAGAACAGGATATTGCCGGGCTAGATAGCCGAGGTTCCATTGAAGGACGTTCAAAAATAGGAGCGCCACCTCGTCATCTAAATTATGACCGGTGGCCAGGACGTTGTATCCCAACTTCTGCGCCAGGCGATTGAGTTCATGTCGTTTGACCAGACCGCATAAAGAGCAAGGTTTTCGACGTCCGCGTTGCGTTCGCCGTACTAGTTCGGGGATCGTCATGCCGATTAGATCTTGCAAGGCGAACTGATGAAGGCGGGCTTCGGGATGTTGGGTTAAAAATTGACGAACTTTTGCCACAGAGGCCTCGCTGAACTTTGTTTTTCCGTTGATTCCCAGATCGATGTGGATTCCATCGGCTCGGTATCCTAACCGGAGAAGGACATCCCAAAGTGCCAGGGAATCTTTCCCGCCGCTGATGGCTACAAGCACGGGTTCTTGGCGGGTAAACATGTGGTACTGGCGAATGGTCCGTTCGACCTGGTTTTCAAACCAGCTCAGAAAATGCTCCTGGCATAGAGAGAGGCGGTACTGTGGCAGGATCGCTACTGCTTCCGCATTACAATGACGGCATTGTTTCATGGTTCTCTCCTTCATTGTGTGGAGATGGTTCGCCATCGCCAAGGCTCTACCGCCTTTAAATCTCTCCTATTGAAATGGAGAAAGTCCTCGTTGGGTAACTGAAAAAGAGACTTGGAGCAGGATGGCGAGCTGCATACACCCTCGGGCGAGAACCCGGAAAATCTTTGGATCGTCCGTCTTTTCTATGCGCATGGCCATTGGGTGTCGTCCGGGTTGATCCGCACGTTTCCCGTATCAGGGTTCCCCTCACGCAGAAATGCCGTCTTATCTCACGTTCTCTTTCTTGGCAAAGTCCAGAGGATCGATCCATTTTTTCGATTTAGGCCCGAGCCGACGCACATTTCTGTCCCGCACGGTCACTCCTTCTTGATCCAACTTTTCTAATAAAGGCAAAATCACTCGTCGGCTTGTGCCCACAGCTTCCCGCAGTTCATGAACCGTGGCTTTTTCGTGATCCAAGAGGTACCGTACAATTCGCTCTACTGCTTCTCGATATGCCTGAGCGCTCAACACCACCTCTGCGCTCAAGGCTACCGCCTCTCCGGCGCTGAGAAGGTACCGCAAAGCCTGAATCGAAGGGCGATCGGGTGCTATCTCTTTTCGGGAAGGTGGATTGAGGCCACCGATTTTTAAAGTCATCCGAATCCGATCCCCATGGGAGCGAAGAGGATCCGGTAAGCGCAGAGCATGGTCTGAACGCCGAATCACTTCTGCCCGGATTGAAAATCCTTCCCGGCATAAGTCTTGAATCAAGGCTTCAAAAACCCCTGGGAGGGCAACCTCTGATCCTAATTTTCCGCGGAGAGCCTGCAAGGGAAACCCAGGCTCCATGGGTTTGGTCCGATGAAATTCATCGATCAGACGGGCCGCTTTTTGACGAAGTTTTTGCCAATGGCGTGGTGTTACTAAAAGGCCTTGAATTGCAACGACTTTTCCTTTCCTTTGTAGATTCTGAGCCGCCTCTTCCAAGGCTGTTTCAGAAAAATGGGAACGACGAAGCGTATGACTTAGCCGGATCATACCGTCCCGCAGAATTTGGGTTTCCAAAAAGACTTCAGCAGAATTCGGAGAGGCGGCCCGCCGGAGAAGGAACTCTGTCTGTTCCGGAGTCCGCCAACGTCGTCGATCTGCTTCTGCATCCAACACTATCCCCCAAGCCAGAAGTCTCTCCTGACGGGAATCAAAAAGAACTACTCGATCCCCTACCCAAAACGGGGCTTTTTTCCCTAGTCGCAACTCTGCTAAGATCTTTTCGCCTGGTTGGAGGGCCTTTTGGTTTAAAAGAAGAAGTCGGCCGGGATATATCGCTTTTCCATGGACGACCTGAACCCGTTGATTCGCCTCAAGTGCAGAAGTCTTTTCCTTATCGGAGATTTCATGAAGAAGAAGATCCACCGTATCACTCGATCCGCCCAAAACCTCTCCTGTGAGGATCATTCCCGGTTTTAGCTCCTGAGCGTGTTGGGTCAGGCGATGGCCTTTGGTCTCCTTTAGGGTTAGCGTCACCCAATCGATCGGTTCGGCGTATTTTTTCTGTTCTCCTTCCTGGTTTATCTGGAAAATCCGAGCCTTTCCAACCTCTGGTTCTAACGCTACAACTTGGTCTTGATGCAAGATACCCCCTGTTAAAGGCCCTTCGACTTTCCACTCTTGGAATCCTGAGAAAGAACTTCCGGTGATAACCAAACGAGGCTTGCCTAGCTCGGTGGAAGGAGGGAGAGATTCTGCGGCTTGGATAAGATGTTGGGAAAACATTTGCCAGGTTTTTTCCGGTTCTGATGGGACTGCCCAAAGAGTTGAGAGAAGGTGTTTTGAAGGGAGTTGTTCATCCGACTCTCCACCCCTCTTCTGCGATAGGAGATTCTTTTCTTTTCCCCAGACGACTCGAATCCACGAACACTCCCCCCATGCTTGTAGCAAGGGCCACCATGTTTTCAGATCAAAGGATTTTTCTACCTGGGGATCGGAAATCAAAACTCCTATTCGGGATCCCCAGGCCTGCATGAAAAGGGAGGGAGAGATGTGGGGAGGAAGCTCAAGAAAGGAGAAGACGAGGCGTTTTTGTTGTTGGGGGAGTTCCAGCGTAAGGGAGGGTTTTGAGGAGAAGGGGCCATGCTCTTCGGGCTCCCGCCATTCGGGGCGGGAACGAAGAAGTTGAAGGAATTGATTCTTCACCTGCTCGGATTCTCCGAAGAGGGCGACAAGTTCGTATTGTGTTTCCATGGTAGGGTTGAAGTCTGTGGGGATTTTCGGTGAGGTCAAGTTTGTAGGTCTTGAGTTTTGAAGGGAGGAAAAGAGAAAACAAGAACCGTCCCAGGGCTTTCTGGGACGGTTCGATGAACTTGCTGAGAACAATGGACCTAACCTTGCGGCTTACTTGCGGCGGCGCAGCAAGAAGGCAGCGGCGCCGAGTAACCCGAGCGCGATCGTAGACGGCTCAGGAACCACATACAGAGAGAAGGATTCTAAACCGACAAGGTTCGGCGGCAAAGCGGGCGGAGCGGTCAAGTCCAACTCAATGATATTGGATTCGCCGACTTTCCCTAATGCCGCTCGGGCGGCCTCATAGGAAGTCAAGCTACCACCCGCGGTATACCAAGCCTTCACCTGGGCATAGATATGAGTCCCTGCTGGATAAGGAACTGTGACCAATCCACCGACGAAGTAGCCGGCCAGCGGCCCGCTCTGGAAGGTGGCGGTTGCTCCTTCAACCGGGGCTAGGCTATCAGCGGACGTGCCCACGTATAACTGGGCCATATAATCCTCCCCAGCCAACGGGGTGGTTCCATCGACATCGTATACTTTTACATTTACTTGCGGTGGCGCAAAGTTCGCAAAATTAACCTGCGCCTGCGCCAAGGCCCCTACCGTGGCCACCATGCATCCAACTGCTATTAACGTCTTTTTCATGGCTTCACCTCTCTCTTTGTTTCAGGTTCAATCTTCAATTTTAGACGAATAAAAGTTTTTGTCTACCTTTTTATTCGACGGAAAACTCCCGAGTCCAGGTGGTCGCATTCACCTTCGACACCCAGAAGCCTTCAGCGACATCCACCTCAGGCTCCTGCATAGTCGGCAACCACATACCGCCAGCATAGGTTGCCATATCATAACTCTGCGTGTCTACATTAAAGGTGTAGACCGCATCGCCATCCTCTACCGGCAGGCCTAAGTCGGTGTGAACTTTCCCAGCTTGAGGAACTTTGGAACCGACCAAATTGAAGCCCGCAACCAACGGAATCTCCAACGTCCCTTGCTGGACTTCCCCAACAAAGGTGATCTGGATATCATCCGGGCCTGGGTTAGAGAGGAAGAATCCTTCACCCGGATTCAGAGTCAGATCTCCGCTCGGCATCCATCCTAATGGATCTCCCATATAGGTAGAGGAGACGAAAGCCCCTGTGGAGGAATCATACTTATAGACCATCGTACCTACCGGCAGACCGGTAAGAAGATCGGCGATCGTGTTGGCATCACCCGGATCCAGCGGATTGCAGAGCAACGCCAGCTTCCCCGCCGGAACCGTGACATTCACATAGCCGACGACATTTACTGAATACACCTGCGCCTGCAGGGCCATCATGCCCGCCGCACCAAGCGCAGCCACAAGAGATAGGGTTTTTGTTCTCATAGGCCGTCCTTTGGTTTCCGTGTGTACGCCACTTTGCCAAACCAGAGGAAAGGAGTCAACCGTTTTTTGAAAATTTTTCGATTTTTTTCGGTCCCCTTTCCTCTCACGCATTCCCCCAACCATACCCTGTGGATGGGAATGCTCCGATTACGGGTCCCAGTCTGAACGGAGACGACAAAAGTGTCAACCCTGAATTTTAAATTTTTCTGTGGATTTTTCCCTTATTTTTCTTCAAATCCCCTCAAAAAGGCTTCAAACCACGGTTCAGGAGTACATGTAAATCGATAATCTTGGGCTGCATAGGAAAAGGAAAGCTCCCGTGCCACTAAAGCTTGATAGGGAAGAAGGAGGCGTTGCCGTTGTTCGTCGGTCAATCGTCCCTCTACCATTGCAAGATAGGCGTCTGGCACAATACCGTAAATTTTATCTCCCACAATCGGATGCCCAATGGAAGCCAGATGGACGCGCAGTTGGTGTTTTCGGCCGGTAAGAGGCTGTAATTCAAGAAGGCTGAATCGCCCTTCTGATCTCTCAAATCGTTGTAAAACTCGATAAAACGTTACGGCATAAGCCCCATCGGACCGGATTCTGCTTTTCACCGCGATGGGGCTGGTTTCATCTTTCCCGATTCGGGCTTTAATGATATCGGCCTCTTTCTCTGGCCAACCGTGCACAATCGCCCAATAGACCTTCTTTACTTTTCCTCGTTCCCAGAGTCGACGAAGGACGCGGGCAACCTCCACCTGCTTTGCCACCAGCACAAGTCCACTGGTCTCGGCATCTAAGCGATTCACAAAATGAATGGGGCCACTTCCTAAATACCACCGCAATCGAGCGGCTAAACTGGACCAGGGGCCGTGTTTGGTTGGATGGCAGGGGAGTCCTGCTGGTTTCCGAACCACCAAAAAATCAGGGTGTTCCGCTACGATTTCCAGCGGGGGAGGTCCCACTTCGTCTCTCCTCTGGGGTAGGAGAGAGCCTTTTTCTGGTTGTTTTTGCTGTTCTGAAATCGGATCCACTTGCCAATTTGTCTTCTTTGATTAGCATCAGGGATTGTGAACGGGAAGAAAACAAAATGGTGGTTACCGGTGCTGTTTTTCCTGGTATTTGCCCTTACGCGAATTCCGGGGCTTATGCCTCCGAACTTCAGCGCGGTATATGGACTGTTGTTTTGTGCTGGGGTTTATTTTTCTGGTAACGTGAAGTGGTGGGTCCCCTTGGGTATCGTTTTTCTGACAGATTTAGCGTTAGGGGTCTATTATCATGTTCGGATTGGAACCCCAATTCTGAGTCTTTATTTAGGGGTAAACTATCTGGGCTACTTGGGGATCTTGGGGATTGCCCGGTTCTTTCGACCGCATCATTCTCTTTGGCGTTTGATTGGAGGGAGTTTGGTGGGGGCGATCTTATTTTATTTGATTACAAATACAGCTGCTTGGTTCTGGAATCCGTTTCACAATCCAGAGTACACGCGGGATTTGATGGGGTGGATCATAGCGTTAACAAAAGGGACCCGTGGTTATCCGGAGACTTGGCAATTCTTCCGAAATACTCTTCTTAGTAGTGGGTTATTTACTGCTCTTTTTGCGGGGGCCTGGAAATGGGTAGAGGCCCAGGAACCGGAAGAGGAGGAAGAAGAGGAGGCTCCTGCATCGGCTTCTTCTGATCCAGAGCCGGAAGGGGAACCGGCTCAGTGAGGCGAAATTGGTAGGCTTTTCCTTGCGGATTGGTTGAGAAGGTTTATGGTAGAGGTTGTAGCCCGGGGGGCAGAGGCTCGCCTCTGGACGTTCTGTCCAGGGGAGGAAAGTCCGAACACCACAGGGCACGATGCCACGTAACCTGATCGGCAAACGGTCAGGGTAAGCGTGGGCGGCGATGCCGCAAGGCATCCCGACGGAAAGTGCCACAGAAAACAGACCGCCGGCCGATCCGTTACGGCGGGCTCGGTCGGTAAGGGTGAAAAGGTGGGGTAAGAGCCCACCGCTCTGTCCCGTAAGGGAGGAGGCACGGCAAACCCCATCGGGTGCAAGGCCAAATAGGGAACCGAGGGCGTGGCCCGCGCCGTTCCTTCCGGAAAGGAAGGATAGGTTCCGGGTAAGGCCGCTTAGAGAAATGAGCCTCTCCTCGGTTCGGGTTGCAGGCCTCGAGCCGAGCAGACAGAATTCGGCTTATGTCCCTCGGGCTGCCTGCGTTTTTCCGGAAGGGGAAAGAGCGTTAAGTTTCTTTTTCTTTATGTCCAGTAGGCTTTGAGGTCTTGTGGGGCAGAGCTTTTGGGGAGGGGTTAAGTTTGCGGATTTGGATTTTCCGGAAAGCGAAGGGTTTCTCTTCAGCCTGAATCCCGATGTAACCTGCTCCAGGATCTAAGCGATCAAAGGTCCAGTTCTTCTTCCCGTTAATCCACAACGTTACATGGGTCCCCTGACATCGAATCCGCATGGTATTCCATTTTCCGGGTGGGAGGACTGGAGATTCTGCCGGAACCATCGGCCAGGAACCTTTCACCAAACCGCCGAGCATATTGTAACGCAGATTAACCTGCCATGCCTCTTTTGGCCACGGCTTTCCCTCCAGTCCGCAACGTAGGAAGATACCGCTATCATATCGGGGACCCAGTGCCTTCCATTCCAACTTCAGCTCAAAGTCCTGATATTTCTCCTTTGTTCGCAACCATCCCATTCCCCCGACTAAACGTAATTCCCCGTTCTGGACCGTAAACTTGGCCCCGTGCATCACGACCCAGCCGGTAAGGTCTTTCCCATTAAACAAAGGGATCCACTGATTCTGCTGAGAGGTCCCCTCTGATCCGGCTCCCTCGGTATGAGCGACTAAGGCAAACAGACAGAGAAAGCCGCTGATGATTGCTCTTCGCATCTCCTTTTGCATGAGCGGAAGTGTGAAGGGAGGGAAAAGCCAGGTCAAGCTCTAACAAGAAACTCTGATTCCATGGATCAGATGGCCGATCGGGGAATGGATTGGGTTTGTTGTTTGGCTTCCTGATGGTAGGTCTGGAGGGATTTTACCCGCAAGGCGCCTTTACGGAGGGCTTGAATTCCCCAGGCCGCGGCCCGGGCTCCGCTTAAAGTGGTCATGATTGGGGTTCCGGTGTAGACGGCTGTGGTGCGGATTTTGATTTCATCGGCCCGTGGTTCCTGGCCGGAAGGGGTGTTGATGACAAGCTGGATCTCTCCGTTTTTGAGAAGATCCAGGGCGTTCGGCCGACCTTCCTGGAGTTTACAAATCGTTTCGACCTGCAGGCCGGCCTCGCGCAGAACCCTGGCGGTTCCGGAGGTGGAGACAATGGAAAATCCCAGCTCGGCAAAAAGACGGGCGATCTCGGCGATCTTCGGTTTATCTCGATCGCTCACGCTGATAAAGACCTTGCCTTCCAACGGCAGAGCTGGCCCGGCAGCCATTTGCGACTTGGCATAGGCGATCCCAAGATCTTCGTCCAGCCCCATGACCTCACCGGTAGAACGCATCTCCGGCCCCAGCAAGATGTCCTGGCCAGGAAACCGATTGAAGGGGAAGACAGATTCTTTCACCGCGTAGTACGGAGGCCAGATCTCCTGAGTAAATCCAAGCTCTTCCAAGGTCTTGCCTAACATGACCTTAGCGGCCAGTTTGGCGAGAGGGACCCCGATGGCTTTGCTGACGAAGGGGATGGTGCGAGAGGCTCGGGGGTTCACTTCCAGAACATAGATTTGCTCGTCTTTGACTGCGTATTGCACGTTCATGAGCCCGACCACCCGTAACTCTCGGGCCATCGCATGGGTGTATTGCCGAATCGCCTCAATCACCTTGCGGCTCAATGTATGTGGCGGAAGGACCATCGCGGCGTCTCCGGAGTGGACTCCGGCAAACTCGATGTGTTCCAGGATTCCCCCCACCACGACATGGCCTTCGTGTTCGGGGTCCTCAAACAGGCCTACATCGGCAATACAGTCCACATCCACCTCGGTAGCGTCTTCAAGAAACTTATCCACCAAGACCGGTCGCTCGGGGGAAGCTTCTACGGCTTCCTGCATATACTTTTTGAGCTCGGTGTCGGAGTAGACGATCTGCATCGCCCGACCGCCTAAGACAAACGAGGGTCGGACCAGAACTGGGTAACCTAGGCGTTTGGCAACCTGAAGGGCCTCCTCGATATTCGTGGCAATTCCGTTGGGAGGCTGGCGTAAGCCAAGCTTTTGCAGCATTGCCGCAAACATCTCCCGGTCCTCGGCCCGCTCGATGCTGTGAGGGGAAGTACCGAGGATTCGAACTCCGTTTCGTTCCAAGTCTAAGGCAATGTTCAATGGGGTCTGCCCGCCGAACTGTGCAATCGCCCCAAAGCACTGTTCCCGCTCGTAGATGTGCAGAACATCCTCCAGTGTCAGCGGTTCGAAATAAAGCCGATCGCTAGTGTCGTAGTCCGTTGAAACCGTTTCGGGGTTGGAATTGACCATGACCACCTCAATCCCTTCTTCCCGCAACGCAAAGGCCGCATGCACACAGCAGTAGTCAAACTCAATCCCCTGCCCGATACGGTTCGGTCCGCCACCAAGAATCATCACCTTCTGGCGATCTGACGGTTTGACCTCATCGTCTCCCCGGTCATATGTGGAGTAGTAGTAAGGAGTGTACGCTTCGAACTCCGCCGCGCAGGTATCGACCAACCGATAGGAAGGAATCAGTCCGTATTGACGACGGAGGGCACGGACTTCATCTTCCGTCATCCCGGTCAGATAAGCGATCTGCCGGTCGGAGAATCCGCAGGCCTTTGCCCGTG
>CAZBKV010000042.1:0-11530 GCA_964492575.1 uncultured Verrucomicrobiota bacterium
CTAGGGGGGATTCTGTTCGGGTTTGATACGGCGGTGATTTCAGGAACTACGAGCCACCTGGAGCGAGTGTTTCAGCTTTCGGGCGCCGGGTTAGGGGTGACCGTAGCCAGTGCGTTGGTAGGGACCATCCTGGGTTCGATCGGGGCCGGACCGAGTGCGGATCGTTGGGGACGAAAGCGGGTGATGATCGCTCTGGCGGTACTGTATTTGGTCTCGGCCTTAGGAAGTGCCTGGGCTTGGAATTGGGGGGCTTTGCTTTTCTTCCGCTGGCTGGGAGGATTGGCGGTGGGTGCTTCATCGGTCGTGGCCCCGATGTATATCGCAGAGATCTCTCCACCAGAAAGTCGAGGGCGACTGGTTGCCATTACGCAGTTGAACATCGTGATCGGCATTCTCGCCGCCTTCTTTTCCAACTACTGGATTGCTCGACAACAGTTTGGGGAGAGTGAGTGGCGTTGGATGTTTGGAGTGGAAGCGATTCCGGCCGGGCTGTTTTTCCTCTTCCTTTGGAGCGTTCCTCGTAGCCCACGTTGGTTAGTGGCCCGGGGTTGGACGGAGGAAGCGGCAAAGGTCTTACGTCGATTGGGAATTGGTGAGGATCGAGTGGGTACCTTGATTGAGGAGATTCGGCAGTCGTTGCAGGAAGAACGAGAGGCCCTTCGGGTCCCGTTGTTTCAAAAGGCTTATCTCCGACCGATTCTGCTTGCTATTGCGATTGCGGCGTTCAATCAGCTCTCCGGGATTAATGCTGTGTTGTACTATGCACCGAAGATCTTCGAAATGGCAGGGGCAGGAAAAGATGCAGCGTTATTGCAGGCGGTCGCAGTCGGAGGCATCAACCTGGTGGTTACGATCCTGGCTATGATTCTGATCGATCGAGTGGGGCGGCGGATCCTGATGTTGTTCGGCAGCATTGGCTATATCGTGAGTCTTACAACCATTGCCTGGGCCTTTTTCCATTACGGAAGCCAATTTGATGCGACGGGAAACACCATTGTATTGGTCAGCACATTAGTTTTTATTGCCGCCCATGCCTTTGGCCAGGGGGCGGTGATTTGGGTCTTCATCAGTGAGATCTTTCCGAACGAGGTTCGGGCCCGAGGCCAGGCGCTGGGAAGTTTCACCCATTGGACCCTTTGTACGTTGATCACCTTCAGTTTTCCGGTGATTGCGGAACGGTCCGGTGGCTATGCCTTTGCGTTTTATGCGATCATGATGGTGCTCCAATTGCTTTGGGTCTTGTTTGTGATGCCGGAGACGAAAGGAGTTCCGTTGGAGAAGATCAAAGAACGGCTGGGGATAGGATGAATCCGATCCGGGTTACCCTTCTTCGACCAAGCGGCGGAGGGTAGCCAGATTCCGGGCATCTTCTTCTAGATTATTGAATTTGGGGGTCTCCAGGCATCCGGGTGTATCAGCAAAACGTGGATCCTTCACAATGTGCCGAAACCCCTCCAACCCGATCGCGCCTTTGCCGATGGATTCGTGACGATCCACCCTAGACCCAAGCGAGGTTTTCGAATCATTCAAATGCCAAGCAACGACCTGATCGAGCCCAATCCAACGGTCCACCTGTTGCAACGTCTCTTCCCAACCTTGAGGCTGATGGATGGGATAACCGGCGGCAAAAAAATGTGCCGTATCCAGACAAAGGGCCAACCGATGAGGAAACCGGCAGCGCTGGAAAATCTCCGCAAGGTGTTCCAAACGATAGCCCAACGCGGTCCCCTGCCCTGCCGTGTTTTCTAAAGCAATGCGAACCGGACAGTGGCGAGAAGCTTCGAAAACTTCGTCCAGCGCCCTCACGGTCCATTCCAATCCCATCTCTTCGCCTTTGCCGAGATGAGAGCCAGGATGTAGCACCACAAACGGCAACCCGAGGGATTCGGCCAGTCGAAGTTCCTGCAGAAGGGACTTGATGGACTTATCCCGATTCGGCGAAGGCGGCGTGGCAAGATTGATCAAATAGCCCGAATGAGCGAAGACAGCGTGGAACGGATGGGCTGCCAGGAAGTTGGCATAGGCCGTCAGCTCGCTCTGGGAGTAAGGTCGGCCGAACCATTGCATGTTGTTTTTGAGAAAGATCTGGACAACTTCGCACCCGATGGAAGCAGCTCGTTCCAGCGCTTTCCACACCCCACCGGCAATCGACATATGAGCGCCAAACCGCATCGTTGGTAGTAAAGAAGGACCGGTTGGGAATCTGCAACTCTGGAGCTCATCCCAAAATCGGCAGGGACGAAAAGATTCGTGACGACGTAACGCGTGGCGGCGTGAGGAGGAAAGGCCACCGTCTGACGGCGGTAGCTAGGCAGACTTCGGAAGCGAAGTTAAGATTCGGACGCCGTCGTCGCTACGTTCCTTAGAGCGTGTGAAAGAGTCTTCCTTAACGCCTTTCCCAATTTTCTGGACAAGCTCTTAGGGGAAAAAAGACCTTTCCCCCGGCCCTTCCAAGAGGGAAATTTTGGGATTGATCGTCCGAGAAAAGAGAGGGAAAAATCAGGTTGTGAAGCATAGACGAAGAGAAGGATCCTGGAGGACGGCTTTGCCAAGAAGGTGTGGAGGGATCGGTCTTTTCCTCGGTCTGCTAGGAAGCCTCCTCCTCTTTGCCGTCTATGCCGGGCAAAATTCTGCCGGGCAAATTTCCAAAGAGGAATTGACTCGAAAGCTGTGGCCTCGATCCCGGATCGTGGCGGCCCTACAACGCATCAAAGAACTCCGGGCTCTGGGCATGATGAGCGAGGATCATTATCGGCGAAAGAAGGCGATGCTGGAAGCCCGCTTGGCCGGGACTTTCCATCCGACCATGCTTTCGGTCACCAACCCGCCTCTGAATCTCCTTCAGAATGGAGGCTTCGAAGAGATCAACCGGAATTCTCGGCCGGATCGATCGCGTTGGCTGTGGTGGAACGGTTGGAGCTGGGGTGGCCAATACGAAAATCATTGGGAAGATCGGCCTCAGTATGTGCACTCTGGTCGGTATTCCGCTCGGATTCGGTGCCTCGGCAAACCGGGGCGGATCGGGATTATGACCCCAAAGATTCCGGCCATTGGCGGGGCCACGGAGTATGAATTTTCCGTTTGGGTGAAAGGAGAAGGAGAAAATCGGCTGTTCATCAACTTTGAGTCCGGAGCCCACGGTTCCCTCCGCAAACAGATTGGGCCCAAGTGGGAACATGTCAAAGTACGAGGCAAACTGGATCCAGGGGCCCATGATTTTATGGTTTATATCTACTCCATTGGCCGAGGCACGCTCTGGCTGGATGACGCCCGCTTAGTGCCGATTTTCCCAAAGAAATCCGAAACGAAGGGAAAACCCAAAACCGAACCTATCTCCCCATGAAACACAGTTGGAAATTCGGATGGCTTCTGTTGATCGGCTGGCTCGGTTTCCCAACCGGCTGGGCCGGAAACTGGAATCTTTATGTGACAGATTGGAACCAAAAACAGACCGTCGGCGAAGAACAACCCCTCGGCGGCCATTTGACCAACGTCGCCTTCCTATTTGCCGTTCCGGGGGAATATGAACCGTTCAGTTTCGCTTTCCAGCCCAAGGTTCGATTGGAACAGGTAATGATTCGAAGCGAGCCGTTGACAGGGCCCGGAGGGATCATTCCCGCACAGGAGGTAGAAGTTCGGTCCATTGAAGGAGGCTTTGGCGAGAATCACTACCTTTTTCGGGTGCGACGGCCCTGGGACATGCCGGCCTGGAGTAAAGAGCTCTTTTGGGTGACGGTACATGTCCCTCCGAAAACCCCACCCGGAACCTATCAAGGAGCCGTGGTGATTACGAGCCGCTCTCGCCCCATCGCCCGAATCCAAATCCATCTAGAGGTCTTACCCATTCGGCTGGAAGAACCTCCCTATTGTCTTGGTTTCCATTATGCCTGGCCGGGAAATGTGGATCTTTTGCGACGAACGTTGCGAGACATGCGAAAGCACCAGATGACCAACGTAGGGCCTCTGTATGGATTTCACATGCCCATTTACGACGAGGATACTTCCCAGCTTGGTCTGTTTCTTGAGGAATACCTCAAAGCCGGCTTTACGAAACCGGTGATGTTTGCGGCCCCCATGAATTTAGTGGTTTCGGAGCTCACCGGATATGGTCCGATCGAGAGCATGCGATTCCAACAAAAATATATTGAGGTCATGCTGAAGTTATATAAAGAGACGCGCCGGCATAAGATCCCTGTAATTTTCAGTATCGGTGATGAATTTACCAATAAAGGTCTTAAAGGAGTGGAATACGGGCGGAAGTTGGCTCGATTTGTCTTTGAGGAGTTGCCGGAGATCTGCGTGAGTAGTGATATGAATGGTTATATGGAAGTGATGGCGATGGCCCCTTATTTAAATTATGCTGGATTTAATAATGGTTGGGACGGGATTGATCATCATAATCGCGGTCGTCGTCTGGTGAATGAGGCCTTCATCCGGAAATTGGTCCGAGAAACCGGCGCGATCCCCTACTTTGTGAATACCGGGAAAGGACGGTTTCCGTTCGGTTTCTTCTTCTGGCGGATGGCCGAATACGGCGTGGCCGGGAAAATCGAATGGTTTTATAATTTGGGAGGGAAAGGAGGAACGCGCGGCTCGGTCGTCAAGATCGAAGGAGAAGAAATCATTCCTACCCTGGATTACGAGAGAAGTCGGGAAGGGGTAGACGATTTGCGTTATCTTTGCAAGCTAGAAGAGTTGATTCGTCAAGCTCAAGCCGCCGGACAAGCCCAAGCCCAACGCATTGCCGCTGAACAGTTGCTGCAAAAAATCCATGATTCCATCATCCCCAATTGGACGGCGTATACCCAAGGCGGCATGAAATGGCCGACCCCGTCAATGCGATGGGTAGATCCTGCTCTGGTCACTCGTTATGGACGTTACAATGCCATTCGACGGATGATTGCGGATCGGATTCTTGCCCTCCAACAAGCCCTTCCTTAAGCATAGGGACTTTCCATCGATGGATCATAGGGCGATAAGGCCCCTCTCCAATAGAGTTTCCTCACCCTTTCGTTGGGCTTGCCTGGAGGAAACTCAGAATGATAAAAGGAAAAGAAGAGCCGAAGACGAACAAAGGAGACAGAATGGCAGATATTAAATTTGTTTGCGGTGGTTGCGGACAACATTTGCAGATCGAGGAAGACTGCCAAGGGTTGGAAATTCAATGTCCGGCCTGCGGGGCTCATGTTCGAGTTCCTAACAAAAATGCCCCTCCTGGCCCCGATGGCCTGCCGATCGGCCCAAAGATTCTCCCCCGTGCCAGTGTAGCAGCCTCAGGGACAGGGGTTCCGCCTGTGCCTCCTCCGGTTCCTTCCCAGCCGGCAGGGGAACCGGCTCCTGCTTCCCAAAGCACTCCTCCTCCACCTCCAGAAACCCAGGCTCGAAAGTCCGCGCCTTCTCGTTCGATTCTTTTCGCAGCCGCCGCTATCGTTGTGCTGTTGGTGGCCGGAGGAGGAGTATGGTGGTATTTGCATCAATCCGAAACCGCTGGCCTGGAACTGGGAGCAAGCGGCACCCTTCCTTCTACCCCACCACCAACCAGCCCCAAAATCACCTCTGCTCCTTCCAACGAAGTTCCTCCCCAACCGGTAAAACCTACCGAATTTCAATTTCCTAAGACCGACGATCCTTATGCCTATCTTCCTCAAGGGGCAGACGGTTTTCTGGTCTGTCGTGTGGCAGAGATTTGGAAAGCCCCGGTCATACCACTCCGGAGGAAGTCGAAAAACAAATGCAACAAGAAATCGGTTTTGCCCCTTCTCAGATTCGATCGGTCGTAATCGGCCTTCAGGGATTAGCAGGTGTTGAAAAGACATTATATTCTCTCCAAGAAATGTTGGTTACAATGGGACCTCGAGCTAGGAATTTAGTTCAACAAAAACTAGAAAGTATCGATGCCCCGCTTTTGGGTTTTATTGAGGCCGATGTAACCAACATCGATCTTGCCCTGAAGAAGCTCGGTGAGAATGTTCAATTGCATCTTACCAATACCATCCGAGGTGTTCTGGTTCATACGTTTCAAGAAGATTTATATTCAGAGGGTCTGGCCGTTTGCCCGATCCGATCCGGAAAACTTCTAATTGGAAAACAGAGCTTAATCAAAAAGCTTCTATCCGGAAAATTCCCGTTAGGGGCTAAGCCACTTCCATGCATGAATTTCATTACCAATGCTCAGATTCTCTTGGCAGGGGTTTATGTCCCTCGGATCGGGAAGGCTACGAATGAACTCCAACGCTTGATCAACGAACAAGTTCAACAAGTAGCCTTTGGTATAGAAATAACCAATACGCTGAGCTTTACCGAGGTCTTTGTCTGTCGCGATCCACAAATAACCGGAAAATTAAGATCTCTGATGGCAAAGGAAATCCAAAAATCCGTGCCTGCTCTTATCATGTTGCGCCAGGCGCTCCCCCCGCAACTTCATCAGGCGATCTTAGGCACCTTTAAGAGTATCCGCCTTTGGAATCAAGACCGGTACATCTTTATGCAAATGCAAGTTCCCCCTACTCTCTTCCAACCTGCTACCTTGCAAGGCATTGTCCAATGGTACAAGCGTCAATTTCAAAGAATCCTTCAACAACGCCAAGGAACCCAAAGCTGGCCGTCCCCGCAAGGTCGATAGAGTCCATCTGAAAAGTTGGTTGGGCCGTTTGAAGGGAAAATTTCTAGGAGAGAAAAACGTCGGATCGAGTCATGACCGCAACAGGTGGGGGATAAAGGAAGGAATTTCTTGCGGCGGCTTGAGGATAAGCCGCTCTACCGGCCAATAGGCGTTCGAAAGTGCAATGGAAAGGTAGGACACGTTGTCCTCAACGCGCTAAGATAAGAAAAATTAATGGATACCTTCTCCTTTTCAGACAAATTCTAGAAACATCCCTCTCAATCGGGCTTGGAAACAGAAGAGCGGTTCTTTACACTGGGCCGCATGAGAAACATTGGAATGGTAGGAGGGATCATTTGCTGTGTGCTTGGGCTGTTCGGCTGTGCGACCGCACCGTCTTCTTCCACAGTTCCAGGAAGGCTCTGCCTCTTTAATGGCAAAAACCTCCAGGGTTGGCGGGCTTACCTGGCTTCCCATGAGGTAGGGCCCGAGCAGGTTTGGCAGGTACGTCACCGAATCCTCTTTTGTCGTGGTCAGCCCATGGGATATTTGTACACCACTCAATCCTTCCAAAACTTCCGGCTCATTGTTGAATGGCGCTGGCCTCCGGGAAGCAAACCAGGAAACAGCGGGATTTTCTTGCGAATCAATGGAGAACCCCGACCGTTGCCACGCTGTGTGGAAGTCCAGCTCAAGAGCGGGAACGCAGGGGATCTTTTTGGATTTCATGGGATGGCGTTGGATGGCCCGCCGGAGCGAATTCGAAAGATTGTGGGCCATAAACTGGGAGGAAACATGACGGCCCTGGTTCGGATGCGGACGGCGGAACGACCGCCTGGGGAATGGAATCGAGCGGAAATCATCTTGCAAGGGGATCGATTGAGCGTTGTCATAAATGGCCAAAAAGTCAACGAGGCCTGGGGAGTGGAACAGATTCGTGGGCCGATCGGGTTACAGAGTGAAGGGAGCCCGATTGAGTTTCGGCGGGTAGAGCTGATTCCGTTATCTTCTCATTAAAGTTGTCTCAAAATTGTGGATTAGATTTACTAATTCTTTTACCTGACAAAAAAAGTAAATTAAATCTCAAAACACGTCTTGTCCCCTCCCCTCTTCTCGCGTTGCTTTGCTGGGGGTTGAGGCGTCGAGCCTAAAAAGAACGATAAAAGCAGTACATATCACCAAAGGTCCGGAGCGCAAGAACAGCGATAGGACAGGAAAAGATTCAGAGAGGTCAGATGGTCAATGCCACAAATTCTAACAACCTGTACCTTCTGTGGGGTAGGATGCGGAATCTACTTGGAGACGGACCAGCAACGCATTACCGGTGCGTATCCGAGCCTTTCCCATCCTGCGAACGCGGGACGGCTTTGCCTGCGGGGGTGGAATGTCCATGAAGTAGCCAGTTCGCCCCACCGGCTTCGTCGGCCTTTGCTTCGTCGGAAGCGAGCCCAGGAACTGGAACAGGTCTCCTGGGAAGAAGCCTTTCAATTTATTGCCCAGAGGATTCAGGAGCTGATCCGGAGATATGGCCCAGAATCGTGTGCCTTTTTTGCTGCCCCCCGTTGCTCGAACGAAGAAGCCTACCTGCTCCAGAAACTGGCGCGGGCGGTGATTGGGACGAACCACGTCGATCACGGCACCGGGGTTTATGCGAATCATGCCTTACCGGTGTTGCTCGAGATGCTGGGGGTCCCGGCCAGCACAGCCGCCATTCGAGATATTCAGCAGGCAGAAGTGATCTTAGTGGATCATGTGGATTTAGGCGTTCAACTTCCGACGATTGGGGGTTGGGTCATTCGGTCCCATCTTCGGGGAGCGAAGCTGATCGTGGTAGATTGGCGGCGGCATCGGATTGCCGAACAGGCGGATTATTTCCTCCAGATTCGCCCCGGCACGGATGTGTGGCTTTACGGGGCGATGGCCAAGGTGTTACTCGATCGAGGCTGGATCGATCGAGAATTCTTGTTGAGCCACTGCGATCGTGCGGAGGAATTCCTCCAGAGTCTTCAGTCCTATGATTTGGTTCGGGTGAGTCGGATTTGCGATGTGGATCCGGAGTTGATTCAAGAAGCGGCTCTTGCGTATGGCCGGGCTCGGAAGGGGATTATAATGTTCTCGACCGGTGGAGTGGCCCGACAGCCGGATAGTATTCGTGCCTTGATCAACCTGGCTCTGATGCGTCGGAATCTCGGTCGACCAGGGGCTGGGATTTTGGCGTTGGCCGAACACAACAATTTGCAGGGGGTATGTGACATGGGGGTCTGCCCGAACCTGTTGCCGGGCTATGTACCGGTGGAGAATGTTGAAGGAAGGCAACGGCTGAAGGCGTTGTGGGGGACCGAACCACCGAGTCGCCCTGGACTCGGAGCGCAAGAATGTTTTTCCGGAACAGGAGACGCAACGATCCGAGCCGTCTGGCTCATGCGGTATGACCCGATTTCGACTGCTACCTTCTGTGATGCCCGAACGGCTCTCCAAAGCATGGACCTGGTTGTGGTTCAGGATCTTTTTTGGACGCGGGCGATGGAGTATGCGGACGTGATCCTCCCACTGGCGGCCTTTGGAGAAGAGGAAGGGACTTTTACCAGCACAGAACGCCGAATTCAGCGGGTTCGACAAGCAATTCCGCCGCCGGAGGGGATTCTACCGGGTTGGCAACAGCTCGTGAAAGCTGCCCAGGCATTTGGGGTGGAATGGGCCTATCGGCGGCCGGCGGAGGTGATGGAAGAGATTCGGCGGGCGGTGCCGTTTTACAGCGGGGCGGATTATGAAAATTTGGATCAGGAATACGGCCGACAATGGCCCTGCACGATTCAACGCCGCTTAGGGACGCCACGGCTCTTTGCCGATCAACGGGAAAAAGTTCGGTTCCGATTAGCCCCCTTGACGCGCCCGCCGATCCCGGATGATCCGGGGCCGGAATTTCCGTTCCGTCTGATCTTTGGCCAGTCGCATTATTACTGGCACCAGAACACGTTGATTCAAAACAGCGAGACGCTGCGACGGGAATATCGGGTGTTATTGTTGGATTATCCGGAAGGGTTTGTGGAGTTGAATCCAGAGGATGCTAAAGCATTGGAGATTCGGGATGGGGAATCGATCCGGCTTCTCTCGCCGACCCAAAGTGTGATGACGACGGCGCGGGTCACCAATGAGGTCCGACGAGGCACGATCTTTGTTCCCTTCTTCCTGAAAGAGGTGGAAGAGACGTTCTGGCGGAATGGAGCCTTGGGATTGGGGAATGTGAGTCAACCGGTGTTTGTCCGGGTCGAGAAAGGAGGGGCATGAAGGCACGGATTGTTCCAAGTGAGGATGTCCTGAAAATCGTGGATCTGCTCCGGCGGGAGTATGAGGTGATTGCGCCTTTCCGCGGTCGGGATCAAGACACGTTTTTCGATGTGGTCACGGATCAAAACCGGGACCAGATTCAGCTCCATCTGCGCAACCCTCTTTATCCCCCGAAGCGTTATGTCCTGCCGCACATTGAACGGATGTTTCTCATCCGCCAGCAGGGCGATGGGGATTATGAAGTGCAACCCACGTGGGATGAGACGCCACGGGCGATCTTTGGGATTCGTTCCTGTGACCTGGCCGGAATCGGCCATTTAGACCAATTCTATCTGGGCCGGAAGTTCATCGATCCGTATTATCTGCGACGACGACGGAACCTCTTTCTGGTCAATATGGTCTGCACTGAGCCAGGAGTGGATATTACCCCAAACTGTTTCTGCTTATGCACGGACACTGGCCCGGCGGCTCGGGAAGGGTTTGATCTTCAGTTGATGGATTTAGGGGATGTGTATCTGGTGGTAGCTGGATCGAAAAAGGGAGAGGCCTTTCTGGAAAATCCGCTGTTTCGGAAAGGTGGTCCGGAACATCTGCAACGACGACGGGAAATTTTGGAGCGGGTCCGGCATAGTTTCCAACGCCAGACTACCAGTTGGTTCTCCGCTACGGTGCGGTACATCTCCCAGGGTAAAGTCCTGGAAAAGACGTGGGAAGAGATTGGGCGTCGGTGTTTGGAATGCGGGGCTTGCTCGTACGTGTGTCCGACTTGCACGTGCTTTACGGTCAATGATCGACGAATCGGGCCGGGGCAGATCGAACGGGTTCGGCTCTGGGATTCCTGTGCGTTGCAAGGATTTACCCGAATGGCCGGCGGGTTTAATCCCCGGAAGGCGGTGCATGACCGACGCAACCGTCGATTTTTCCACAAGCTGGTCTATTACTTCATCCAGCAGGAGCTGTCGCTAGGTTGCGTAGGTTGTGGTCGATGCGAAATCGTCTGCCACGGGGACATCGGGATGCCGAGTGTGGTGGAGATGATCCGTCGCGCTACGGTAAAGGAGGAGACGCATGATGGGGAAGCTGCCTGAAAACATTTACGAGCCGAAGATTGCGATTTTGGATCGGGTTGTCGATGAGATCCCCGAAGTGAAGACCTTTTATTGGCATTTTGAGAATCCGGAGGACCAGAAAGCTTTTCGGAAATTCCGTCCGGGGCAATTTGCGCAGATTTCGCTCTTTGGGGTGGGAGAATTTCCGGCTTCTTTGCCCCCTAGCCCGACGGAGGAAGAAACCTTTTTCACCATCCGTCGGGTCGGAAGCTGTACGGCCGCTTTGCATGCATTGAAGCCTGGGGATCGATTCGGCGTTCGGGGACCGTACGGAAATGGGTTTCCGATGGAGGAATATGAAGGGCGGGATTTGGTCTTTGTGGCCGGAGGGATTGGATTGATCCCGCTTCGTTCCTGCATCGTGTATGCCATGGCCCATCGGGAACGGTACGGTCGCATCCAAATCTTCTACGGGGCCAAAACCCCCCGTGAATTGATGTATTTAGAAGACCTGAAACGATGGCAGCAGACAGCCGGTATCGAGTGCTATCTAACCGTAGATCGGCCAGATGAGAATTGGAAAGGACACGTA
>CAZBKV010000043.1:0-572 GCA_964492575.1 uncultured Verrucomicrobiota bacterium
CTACCTTTTCTTGGCATCCGAAAGCCATGTTGTGGTAGGACGCGTTGCCCCCAACGCGCCGTAAAGATGAAACACGAATTTCTTTGGCGGCGGCTTGGGGACAAGCCGCCCTACCTATCCCTGGGCATTCGGAAGGCTATATGTGGTAGGACGCCTTGTCCTCAACACGCTGAGATAAGAAAATGCATTTTTTCGGACGAGCTCTAGCTCGTTTATGCCAAACCGGTTGCTCGACCATCCGGCAAAACGCGGATCCGGACGGCAACCGGTTCCTTCGGTAATCCGGGCATCGTGACGATATTCCCACAAATCGCTACAACAAATCCTGCCCCTGCTGCCACCCGAAACTCATTGACCGTAATCCGAAATCCCTTCGGCACACCTCGCAGCTTTGGATTGTCCGAGAGCGAAACTGGTGTTTTGGCCACGCAAATCGCAAGCTGGTCATATCCGTACCGTTCGATTAACTCCAAATCGGTCTCAGCCCCCCGATCGAGATCCACTCCACTGGCGCCATAAAGCTTGCGTGCAATCTGGGTAAGCTTCTTCGGAATTGGATCGTCCAGCTCATA
>CAZBKV010000043.1:582-11526 GCA_964492575.1 uncultured Verrucomicrobiota bacterium
CCGCAACTTTCGTCGTCGATTCTTCCGAATCGTGCGTAAAACCGCTTCTGCCAGAGATCGAGCTCCTTCCCCACCCCGGAAGAAATGCTCCGCCACTACGGCTTCCACCCCTTTTTTCTCACAGAACTTCACGATCTTCTGCAGATCTTCCTCCGAATCGTTTGCAAAGCGGTTAATGGCTACCACCGGTTCCAGTCCGAAACGACGAATGTTTTCAATGTGCTTTGCTAAGTTTCCCAAACCGCCTTGTTCTTGGAATCCCCCGTGGTATTGCACGGCTTTCACTGTCGCAACAATCACAACTCCGACAGGCTTTAACCCGGCACTCCGACATTTGATGTGGAAGAACTTCTCTGCCCCTAGATCGGTCCCAAACCCCGCCTCGGTCACCACATACTCGGCCAATTTCAAAGCCATGCGCGTGGCAATCACGCTGTTGGTTCCCTGCGCGATGTTGGCAAAAGGACCTCCATGCACAAATACCGGGGTCCCTTCCAATGTCTGGACCAGATTCGGATGCACTGCATCCCGCAACAAAACCTGCATGGCTCCTACCGCACGCAACTGGTTCGCCAACACCGGCACTCCCTTGAACGTGTAACCCACCACAATCTTCCCCAGCCGTTCTCCCAGTTCCGAAAAACTTTGAGTCAAACAAAGAATGGCCATCACCTCCGAAGCCGGTGTGATGTCAAAGCCATCCTTCCGTGGCACCCCGTTCTTCACCCCGCCTAAGCCGATGAAAATCTCCCGTAAAGCCCGGTCGTTCAGGTCCATCACCCGTTTTAGCACGATCCGGCGTGGGTCGATTCCTAACTCATTGCCATGATGAATATGATTGTCTACCAGAGCGGCGAGGAGGTTGTTGGCTTTTGTGACGGCATACATATCGCCGGTGAAATGCAAGTTGATATCCTCGGCAGGAACTACTTGCGCGCGGCCGGCTCCGGTCCCACCTCCCTTGATCCCAAAATACGGTCCTAATGACGGTTCGCGCAAACACACGACTGTTCGGTGTCCAAGCCGTCGCAGGGCATCTCCCAGACCGATCGTTGTGGTGGTCTTTCCTTCACCCTGCCGGGTTGGGGTCATCGCAGTGACAAGAATCAAATTCCCGTCCGGTTGATCTAACCGCTCTTGAAGATGTTGCACGGGGATCTTCGCAATGTAATGACCATGGGGAAGAATCTCCTCCCAAGAGAACCCCAATTCCTTTGCCACTTCTGTAATCTTCCGCGGTAAGGTCCCGTTAATTGCTTCCATAGTCTGCTTTTTTCGTTTGTAGCGTATGGAAAGAGCATGGACAAAACTTTTCGGAAGGCTTCCAAAGTTTCTCCGGAATGGATCGAAAGGAGTGGCTTGAAACGAACTTTACCCCCGGAGCTATCTTGTATTTGCTCCCCTCCTTTCCAATGTTGGACGGTTTGTTCTGAACCGTCGGATAAGAAACGAATCCAGTTTTGAGCGCGTCGGAGGACACGCGCGTGTCTACAAGGATCTTTTTCTGCTCCTACCTCTCGATCCGGGAGAAAGGATCGAATCAAAGAATCGCACCTATCGCTTTAGTCGGAAGAACTTCTTCTTTGCATTGGGATCCACTAGATAGGGGCTGGTGGCGTTGGGGACATCCTGCCATGGGCCGGTGATGGAGTCTGCCGTTTGGAGGGTAGCCATACCATCCCATTCCAAAACCAGTTTGTCGTCCTGGATTCGGATTCGAATCGTAGGAGCAGGGACCACTTCTCCCGATCCCTTTACCCGGAAGAACTTCGCCGGACTGGAAGGATCGACGATGTAAGGGCTTGTAGCTCCTGGAACATCTTGCCAGGGACCGGTGATGGTTTCTGCCTGTTGGAGGATGCCGCCCACCCACTCAATCACCAGCTTCCCCTCCTCGGTCCAACCGAATTGGAGGATCTGCGGCGGCACCGTGGCTTTTCGTTTGACGATCTGGATGGCGTTGATAGGAGCTCGATCCAACCCCGGCCACTCCCCTTCGGTCGTAGCCACGACAACAAGGTCCGAAGCGTGAAGGTTCCGGAAGACGATATAGTTGCCCGGAATGCTGAAGTCTTCTTTGCCAGGGCATTCAAAGTAGCCATAGTTTCCTTCGCTCGAAACAAAAGGAATCGGGCCTGCCAATACCTTTCCATTCAGGTCCTCGATCTGATAAGCGCCGCCTCGGCCGGCTCCGTCCCCCATCGCATAAATGTAAAGATCATATCCACCGGTGACCATGGCTTCCGGTAGGTTTCGGAGAATCACCGTTGTGGTTCCATCCGTTGGGGTATCCAGATAGCCGGTCATCAGGGCACGATCGGCTGTGTTTGTGGGGAAATGGTTATTGTCCATTGCTCGACCTGCAGAGGCCCATGTGTTCTGGGACTCCCATTCCACAGTCAGGATTGTATTCGTTGCAACCCCCGCTACGCTGGCGATGAGATTCTCCTGATATCCTTGAGGCCCGGTAAGATTATTCCAGTGCCGTTGAGGGATCACCCCAGCCCGTTGTTCATCCGGGACCTGGCCGACATTGGTGCCGTTGGGTTCGTCCGCGCCGAAGTTGAGCCCGATGGCAAATTCCGGATCCTCCGGCTCCGGTTTCAACCAGGGACGTACCCAACCGATAAGACGGAACTGAAACTGGTTGGTCTGTACAAAACCGTCCTGGTCTGCAAAAACCAGGGCTCCAGTTATGTCTTGAATTTGGTTGGAGGGCACTGCATCCAAAGGCAAGGTCCAACGAACCGTTGTGGTGGTTCCGGATTTCTGGACGGTAAGATTTGTTTGCTCTATTCCGTTCCAGATCAGCTGGAGGCTATCGGGGACCAGAGGAGCGGCTCCATCGACAATCTCCCATGTAAAGGTTTGCCCTCCGAGCACATGCGGTAATCCTGGGGCCGGAAGCATCTTGGTCACATGCACCCGATTCTGGGAGGAAGTACGATAGGCGGGGATTGCCCCGATTTGGGGGCCGTTGATCAGCAAGTATTCTCCGGAGTTCAGGTCGATCGTGTACCACTCACAACTGGCCGGACCGTCCCCCTGCCACCAGAGAAGGCGGAATGGATAATAGCCTTCTTTGGAAACGACAAAGTCAAAGGTCGTATCCGCCGCCGCTCTGGAACCATTAAATTCCCCTAAGGTCAACCCCAGGACATTTGGTTGTCCAGGAGCCACGCTCACCCGAAAACCATCATCACTATTCACTCCCATTCGGTAGTAACCGGGCTGAAGGTAAAGGTAACAGGTGACTTCTGCGACCAGGTTCTGCACCTGATTGGTCTGTAGATTCTCTGTTCCAGGAATCGGATTGTTGGGGATCGATCCGCTCAGCGGGAGAAGCGTGTTGAAATGATCCGGACCGTCCGCCGGGGAATCGTCAATGTCATAGGGATACATTACAGAGCCTTGCCGTACGGAAACCCAATTGACTGTGTCGACCGTGTAAGTCGAAGGATGCATAAGGTTGGGATAAGGCTGACCGGTGGTGGGGTTGAGGATTCCTCCGGCCAGTTGTTGTTCTGCCCAGGCAACTGTCTGGGCCTCCCGTGGGACTTCGATCCGGGAGATTCGGACATTCATCCCCCGTTCAGACGCCTCCGATAAGGCCCATTCAGGCGGGATCACTTGATACACAGGTACAGTAAATTCGTCCTGATGCGTAAAGGGCTGACCGTCATAAGAGGCTACCGTGATTTGAACTGTATGAGTGGAACCGGATTCGAAATACCGTCCTTCGTTTTGGAAGATGTTATAAGTAACTGTCAACGTCGCTCCAAACTTGGTAATCATCGGAATTACAGAAACCCCATCGAGCGTTAACTGAACCGAAATCGGATCAATGACGATAGCCCCTGAATCCTGAACAGTCAGGCTAAACTGGTCGGCTCGAGCGCTAATCGGGCTAAAGATCGGACCGGATTCTGCGGCAAAACCTATCCATCCTATCCCCAAAAGGATCCACCCGCTAAGGAGCCAGATCCCCCTTCCTGCCATCCTCCAAAGAAACGGCGGTCGAAATTGTCTTCCTCTCATTGTCCACTCCTTCCCTTTCTTACGACCTGATAGGGATTGTGCGGGAAATCCGTTAAGGAAGCAAGCGTGAGAGGGAGAACAGAAAAACAGAAAAAACCTTTCGCTGGAGTGCATCTGAAAAAATCCCCTCTCTTACGACAGTTTTTTGTCCTCATGCGTTATGGGGTCGTGATTCTTCTCCATCCCTCCAGATGATTTCGGATGTAGGCTTTAAGAGTCTCCCTCTTTGGAGACTGTCTCTGGTGGTTCTTTTAAGGAGGTGGGAATCTGGAGGCGGAAACCGGTCCCTTCCGGCCCAGTGTAAAGAAGTTCTAGATCTCCTCCTAAGCTTCGAGCCAGCTGGGCCGCAATGGCCAATCCCAAGCCGGTTCCTTGTGCCTTTGCGGATCGAACCGGTTGAAATAGATGCGAACGAACCGTTTCCGGAATTCCACTTCCCTGATCATGGACTTCAAAAACCCATCGATCCGTTTCGCTTCGGCCGGAGACACGAACTGTTTTTCCTTTTGGAGTGGCTTCCACTGCATTTCGAACCAACTGGTCCAGGATAAGCAAAAGCAGGTTCACCTGTCGGTTGTCCAATGTCCCCTGGCCTTCTAGATGCAAGGACACCGTCACCCCCTGCTCCTGACCCAGTGGTTGAAGTCGTCGTTGCAAAAGCTCCTGAAGTTCTTCTACCTCCAGTTCATATCGCATCTTTTCGGATTGAGACTCACGCAGGACTCGGCTGATTTCCTGGACGAGCTGGTGCATCCGACGGGTCTGGTGCAGAGCCTGCTCATACACGGCCTGTTCCCCGTCTTTCGACTCCTGACGAGCCTTCTCTTCCAGCCAGAACAATAATCCGGTCAGAGGGTTCTTTAGATCGTGAAGGAGAGAGGAAGCGACGGCGCCGACCGCCGCTGTAGAGTTTAAAAAGGAAAGCTCCGCATTGGCCTGGATCAATCGCTGGGTCCGATCTTGCAACTCTCGATAGGCTCGTTCTAACCGTCCAAAAATCCACAACAAAACGATGCAGCTCAACCCACCTGCTACTCCCCAAACGCCTAAGGCTTCCAGGAAAAGGGTCTGGTCTAGGCGGCGGAACTCTTGTTGTAACGGATGACCGTCCAGCAGGAGTTCCAAAATACCGACGATCTGCTTTCGGTCTTGGGAGGTCAACGGGATCACTACATCGTGTATGGGGATCGTATCGCTGAGGTCCAATCCTGCTTCTTGAGGTAGCAGGAACAAGTTCGTGCTGGATACAGAAGGGAAAAATCGGCTCGCCGGACGACCGTTTCGAGCCATCGGAAACAACTCAGGGGCCAATGGGTATTCTTCCAAAAAGACCGGTACCGCCAAAATCAAATTTCCTTTGGAATCGTAGATTCGGCCGCCCCAGACATTCTGAAGCCGGGATAAAAACTCGCCTAATTTTTCCGCTCGATACATGAGGGTTAGTTCTTGGACCACACCGGGCTCTTGGGGTTGTCCGTTTCCCGGGCTCTCGCTTAAGACTTGAAACAGGGCCAGCTGGTAAATGATCGCTGCTTCCCGAGAAGCAATCTGCTGATGAAGCCGAGCTCGAAGGGTCCAGGTAACCACCCCAATCCCAATGGCTAGCAACCCTAAAACTACAATCAGCAACCCAATCCGAGCCCTTCGCCAGGAGATCTTGCCTCTTCTCCGCGGCAGAAGAGAGGGCGAACTCGGAGGATGGGAAGAATCAACCGTTACTTTGGAAGAATCCTTTTCCATCAGAATTCACACAGAATACCTCCAACGACTGCGTTTGCGGAATATTCATCGAAGGGTTGATTGGAGGTGGACTCATCATGGGTAAACTGAACGAAAAACCAAACCTTTTGGCCTACTCTGCGGCGGCCTTCGGCCCGGAAAGTCCAATCCCATTTCCGTCGCACTTTGTCCCAATATCCCCAAACCGGCTGCCAATCAAAAAGGTAACCATAGGTACGAAATGAGCTCTCTAACCACCATCCTTCGGATTGATAGCGAACTCGGAATCCCCCTCCGACTCGATGGTAGGCAAAATATCCATCTCCATTATCGTCGTTCCGATTGTAATCAATAAAACTTTTTATGGAAAAACGACCTTTCCTTCCCCAACCAGCTCGCCATTGAACCCCGATTTCCAATCTGTGCCGGAAATAGCGGAGCAGTGTGGAAAAGTCGAGGTAGCCGGTCCGCCGCATCGGATGTCGGGTGTCATACATTCGATACATCCATTCATACTCCAGATACGGTTTCCATTGTTTTCCGAGAGGAAAATCGAGGTTCAAACGAGGGCCGATTTCCCAGTAATCGTCTAGAGGTTCTCGATACCACTGACGCCCGCCTCCTCCCTCTACTTGCACTTCCACCCCACTATCCCATCGATGGGTCCATCCCAACCACGCTTCTAATTTTGTGCCTCTAGCCTGAATGGTCTCCAAAATCTCTTCGGTGATTGAGGCATCAATGACCTGGTCTTGATACATCGCTCCCAGTCGTATCCCAACCTTATCCGCTTCTCCGATGATCCACTGATTCACCCAATCGCCGTAAACGAAGGATTCATTGTCTGTGGTTTGGGAATCGAAATAACGGGTATCCTCTCCATAAAGAGAAAGGCTTGTACTCCATCGGTTGATGGGAAGCCGATAGAGATATCCTTCCAGCTCTGAATACCAAAGAGGACTGCCTTGGGGATGGCGGGCACGAAGGGTGGGATTATCTTTATATCCCAAGCCGAAACGGATTTCGCCGCCTCGCTCCCATAGCTGCAGACCGAATTCTTGAAGGAGTTTTTCAAGCTCTTTGTCAGAAGGGATTGCGGAAGAGGATTGAGGAGCCGTTGGAGAGGGTGCAGGAGAAGATTCGGCTCCCTTACCGATTGTTCCCCATAGCAAAAGGCTCACTATCCCCAACCACTTAATAAAGAAGAACCGCCCGCACCGTCGGGCGGCTCCTCTCTTTTCCTTCCTGGTCCAATCCTTTTTCTTCCCTTTTTGGGCCACTCTAGATTCCCATTCCTCTGAGCAGCCCATCGCACTCCCTGCGATTCTCCTCCCTCACAGGGCTACCGCTCTTCCGTCATTCCATACGGTAGGCCATGTTCCCAACTTTGGGGCGTATTCCATGGCCTCTCTGAGATATTCTCCTCGGAGGAAGGTGTGGCACAACCGGAGAGGAAGAGGAGCATCACCCCTGTCAGGGCAAGGAACAATGCCGTCCATTTTTGAATGGAGACTCGGAGTCTCATCCTCCGAACTTCGTGATGACGAATCGCTAATCCGCAAAGACCAGGTCACCCGGCTTGACTTCGGCCTGCTTCCATTCCGGAAGCACATTGGCCACTGATTGATCTTTTTCAACCCGGACGACCCGAACCTTTGCTACCAATTTCCCGTCCCGACTCACAAGGAGCTCTCCTCCCGGCAGAACCCCTTGGTTGCCACCAATATCCAGAATGACAAAGTCCCATTTTGGATCGGTGGCCACTACGTGACCTTTCAGACCCTTAGGAAGTTCGACCCTCGGGGGTTCTTCCCCTTCGTAGACCATGAGTCGATTTCGATACTCTGTGGCCTTTCGAAGCAAGATTCGGTTCTCTTCTCGAAGGGCCGCAATAGTCGCCTTTGCCTTCTCCAAAGCAGCCAGACGACTTCGAATTTCTTCTATCGGGATTTGGAGCGCCTCCCATGCGGCCAAACGACGGCGCACCTGAGCCAGTTCAACCCGTGTCTGATGGAGTTGTTCCTCTACCCGATCCGCCCGAGCGCGCTGCTGTTTGGCTTCCTGTTGGACCTGTGCGAGCTGGGCCTTGGTCTGATCCAGCTCCTGGGTGGTCTGGTCCAGTTGATCCTTCAGTTGTTGAGCTTCCTGGCGGGCTTTGGCTTCATTCTGTTGAGCAACCGCCAGTTCTTGTTGGGTCTGCGCCAAAGTGGTCTCCAAGGTTTGGATGCGCTCCGCAACCTTGAAATGACTTAACACCAATGTCGCCGCACTGGCGATAATCGCAATGATAAGACTGATTCGTAGCGCCATAGTCGTCTACTTCTCTTCCCTTTCCCTGTTTCCTTTCATTCAAGTCCGGCCAGGCTACCGAGCTGATACACTCTTGTCAACGCTGAGCCCTTATTTTTTCCGGGCTCCAACGTGCCTCTCTTAAATTCCCTGCAAGTTAAGTGCCAAATTGGGAGATTTTCCTCGTTTACACCTCACATCCTTCGGGGAAGACCCATGGTAAGCGATAAGGACGACGCAGCATGGCCGAAGCCTCTGCATCCCCAATAATCTCTTCCCGACCGACGTCCCATCGCAGTTTCCGTCCCACCATCATAAACTGAGGCACATCATCGTAAGGTTGAGGTGGATACGGTTGTTTTAACGGCTCCTTATGCCCCACCAACATCGAAATCAACATTAAGTGCCCGGGAATTGCCGAATGATGCGCCACTTCCACCGGTGTAATGGTAGGCTGTCGGGTCTTCACGCAATCGATAAAATTCCGCATATGGTTTCGTGAACGATAGAGCGGGACCTTCCGTAACTCTTCCGGCAATTCCCGCCACCGCTTCCACTCCGGATTGGAAGCCTCAAACCGCCCCCGATCTACCCAAACCCAACCGTCCGTCCCAATCCATTTGGTTCCACTCCGAATATCCGGATGCCCACCGGCAATCACCATTGTGATGTCGTTGGGATACCGCAGAATCCCTCGGTACTTCGTGCAGGTATTCCATATCGCATTCTCCGGCGGAAATTCCCCATATGCCTCCACCTCATAGGGCCCCAGCAGATCAAATCCCAATCCCCAATGAGCAATGTCACAATGATGACCGATCCAGTCCAATAACTGCCCTCCACCGGTGTTGTAGTTCCAACGCCAATTTCGATGCACCCGCGCCTCAATGTATGGCATCATCTTGGAAGGACCAATCCACATGTCATAATCCAACTCCTTGGGAGGCGGGGTGACGGATCGTTTCTTTCTTGTCCCAGCAAAATCGTGATGCCCGGCAGGAAGGCCTACCTCTACCCGAACCACCCGGCCAATTAATCCGTTCCGAACAATCTCACAAGCCTTATGGAAATTCGCCTGGGACCGTTGCCAAGAACCGGTCTGCCAAATCACTCCATTCTCCTGAACTGCTTTTACAATCGCCTGCTGCTCTGCAATCGTTCGTGCCAACGGTTTCTCCCCATAGATATCCTTCTTCTGCTTAGCAGCCTCAATGGCTATCAACGCATGCCAATGATCCGGTACGGCCAAAATCACTGCATCGATATCCTTACGTGCCATCAACTCCCGGTAATCTTTGTATCCTTTGCAGTCCTTGTTCCCGTAATGTCGATTGATTCGATCCAGCGCACTCTGCAGATGCCGCTCATCCACATCACACACAGCCACCACCTGACAGTCCGGCATTGCGAGGGCGGCGGTTGTATTCCCGGGGCCTTGCATCCCCCATCCCACCGTAGCGATCACAACTCGTTCTGAAGGAGCAGGCCGCCCTCCCCGACCAATCGCCGTGGCCGGGATCACCATAGGGGCCGTAATCACAGCACTGGCAGCCGCAAGAAACCCTCGACGACTTAGACCGTTCGTTGATTTGCGCAATTGTTTCATGTCTTCCAAGTATCCTGTGAATTTCTCAAAACTGACAAGAAAAAAGCGAGGATTGGCCCCCCTCTCTTCCTCCTTCCAACGTTGCAGGGAAACCCCTCTTGTGGCTAAATAATTTCAAAGGTTGTGAATGAGCATGTCCTGAATGAAAAGAAAGTAGGAGGAAACAAGAAAAATTTATGAAACCGAATGAAGAGGCCCCATATACGCGGCACAAACGAAATCGTCGCTTTCGATGGATAGGAGGTGGAGCTGGGCTCTTCTTTCTTTTCCTCCTTCTGGTGGGGTTTGTAGTGACGCGACCTGGTTTTTTGAAACGTTTTGTATTACCTCGAATTGGGAAATCGGTCGGACTTACTCTTCAAGCCGAACAAATTCATTTTCGACCCTGGGGACGGGTTGAACTGATCGGGCTAAAAGCCCAAACTCCAGATCATCAGCCTTTTTTCCAAGCTAAACGAATCCTCATCCGCTTTTCCTTTGGGGCCCTTTTCTTCCAAGGTCATTATAAATTTTCCCTGATTCACCTTGAGGAACCGAAGATTGAACTTCTCCGCAATGCCAAAGGCCACGCAAACTGGGAAGCCCTCTTGCTTACCCGAACCAATCAACAACAGCGAACTCCTACCACCACCTCATCCGCCGGTACCCCTCTTTTCCAGATTTCCAAACTCCAGATTACAAACGCTCAAATCCATTACCGAGATGAATCCATCCCTCAAGGCCCGATTGACATGCATATAGGCCCCCTGCACCTGGAAGGGCAAGGCATCAGCCCAGACCAGACCGGTCAACTCTCCTGGCAAACGCTCCTTACCTATCAACAAGGACACACCAATGCCTTTTTCCAAGCCCAGATCCAGGGACAAGCAAAAAGCGATCTTTCTTCCAAACTGCTCCCCAACCGAGTCGATATTCAATCCCATTTAATCGTCCAACAAGCTACCGGACAACTTGCGGATCTTCAAAACCTCGCCCTCCGCCTGGACGGCGCCCTAACAACCAACCGTTTGGAAAAATTTGTGCTAAGCTTCACCAAAGCAGGAACGCCATTAGGGACTCTTTCCGTCTATGGCACAATTGGTGAGGAATGGAGCGGCGGCCGGCTTCACTACCAAATCAAAGGATTGGACGAAGCTTGCCTGAATCTGTTAGGAGCTCCGTTTGGCCTTGTCTTTCATAAAACTCAGATTGAAGCCCAAGGGCTGGTGGATTTGCAAAGCCCAACCAGGACCGGAACTGTGACGACAACTTTTACAGCCCGGCACCTAGCGGTTCGCCGTGGAGACATCGTC
>CAZBKV010000044.1:0-5425 GCA_964492575.1 uncultured Verrucomicrobiota bacterium
AAACCAATGCCCAGACTCATCCATCGGTTCCGGCATTGCCGACTTTACCCTCAACCCCACAACCTTCCTCACCCCCTCCATCCAAAACCCTAACCCCTTCCACTGTTCGACGCGTCCTTCAAGGTCCTATGGCCGCCCCCATCCAACCTTCCAGCACCAACTACGCGAAATTACCCGGAAGCACAGTGTTGGCCGGAACTATTGACTTCCCTGCCGCCCCCCTCGAACAAGTCCTAGAATTCTACGCCGAACTCACCGGCCGAACCGTCCTTCGCCCAGCCTCCTTACCGGCTACCCAAATCACCCTCCGCACCCAAACCCCTCTAACCAAAGACGAGGCAATCCAAGCGCTCGACACCGTGCTGGCCCTCAACGGCATCACCATGATGAACGTGGGAGAGAAATTTGTCCTCGCCGTCCCCAGTAACCAAGCCCTCCAGGAAGCGCCCCCCTTCAATACCAACACCGAAGCCCAACTCCCCGAGGCCAGCCAATACCTCACAAAGATCGTGGAGTTAAAACACATCCTCCCTTCCGAGGCCGTGGAATACCTCCAACCATTTGCTAAAATGCCTAATGGCCTACTCCCTATCGACGACGCTCAGATCCTCATCATCCGAGACTACGCGGCCAACGTAAAACGCATGCTCGAACTGCTGAAACGGATCGACGTCGAACATAAAGAAAACTACCAACTCGTCGTCATCCCCATCAAATACGGCAAAGTAGATGACATTTACGCCACAATGAGTAGCCTCATCAGCGGAACAGCTCCCCCAACAACCACCACAACCACCCCCCGCACCGGCATTGGGACCAGTCCTTTTGGATCCCGATTCGGTACCAGCTATGGCCGTTATGGGATTCGCTCCTCTACCTCCCGCTACGGAGGCTATAGCAGTTACTACCGCGGCGGTTTCTACCCCCAACAAGCTCGTACCACCACCGGCCGCTCCTTAACCGGCTCCACTACCTTCGCCCAACGCCTCCAACGCCTCCTCCGCCAAGGCGGAAAAGAAGAGGTCCAACTTCTCCAGAACGCTCGAATCGTCCCTGACCAACGGTCCAACTCCCTCATCGTCTATGCCAGCAAAGACGACATCGCCATGATCACTAATCTGGTCGCCAAGGTCGATCGACTCCAGGCCCAGGTCCTCATCGAAGCCATCATCATGGAAGTGCAATTAACCGGTGAGTTCGACATGGGCGTTTCTACCTATCTCCGTACACACATGGGAAAATGGAGCCACAGCCTGCTCGCCAATCCAGGCTCTGTGTTCACCACCGTCACAAACCTCGCCTCCGGAAACACCGGCCTGGGCTGGATCGCAAAATACAAAGACGATCTGACCATCGTCGCCAAAGCCATCACCTCCACCGGCAAAGGTCAAATCCTTGCCATGCCCCGCATCCAAACCACCCATGCGACACCGGCCGTCTTCACTGTAGGCCAAACCGTCCCCTACGTCACCAGCGTCTACTACGGAGGATCTTACTACGGCCCCAGTTCTTCCTTCTCCCAACTGGAAGTAGGAACGGCGTTGTCGGTAACCCCCTACATTACCCCCGATAGTCTTGTGGTCATGGAAATTGAGCAACACGTCGAAGAAATCACCGGATTCAAAAAATTTGAAAACGTCGGCGAACTCCCCGAAACCATCAACCGATCTGCCAGCGCTACAGTCGCGGTCCGAGACGGAGATACCATCATCCTGGGCGGTTACATTCGAGCCAGCCACAGCCGAAACAGCTCAGGGGTTCCTATCCTAAAAGACATTCCCTTATTAGGTGCCCTGTTCCGAAGCCGTTCTACTAAAGATAACCGTAACGAGATGGTGATCCTCCTCCGCCCCACCATCCTACCAACACCCACCGAAGCCGCCGCCTTCGCCAACCAAGAACGGAAACGACTCCCCGGCATCAGCCAGCTCGAAGAAGAAATGCCAAAATCCCAACAAAAACTCCGTGACCGCGCAGCCCGACTTGAAAGACCGTAAAAATGAATATCTTTCTTAGTAGCTTCTCACCCCTCTCTTGGGGCGGGGAATCTCTTTGACGGAACCCAAGAGCTGCCGTAGTTTTGGCATTGTAAGGTCATACAACAATGGTTGGATTCATTAAGAAAATCTTTGGAACGAAAAACGATCGGGAAATCAAACGCCTCCGTCCGTTGGTGGCCAAAATCAACGAGATCGAAAAATCTCTTCAGTCCCTCCCGGACGAGGCGTTGCGGGAGAAGACCGCCCAGTGGAAGGCCGAGCTATCCCAGATCGAAGACTTCGATAAACTTCAACAACGAATGGACGAAATCCTCCCGGAGGCCTTCGCCGTAGTGAAGAACGTCTGTCGGCGCCTCACCGAACGGAAGGAAAAGATAATCGTCCGAGGCCACGAAATCGTCTGGGACATGATCCCCTTTGATGTCCAGCTCATGGGCGCCTGGGCCCTCCATAAAGGCCGAATCGCTGAAATGGCGACCGGCGAAGGCAAGACCCTGGTCGCTACCATGCCTGCCTATCTGAACGCCCTTGCGGGTCGGGGCGTCCATATCGTCACCGTCAACGATTATCTCGCTGCCCGCGACAGCGAATGGATGGGCGCCATCTACCGATTCCTCGGCCTCACCGTCGGATGCATCCTCCACGACCAACCCCCTCACGTCCGACGCGAGATGTATAACTGTGACATCACCTACGGAACCTGCGCCGAGTTCGGCTTCGATTACCTGCGCGATAACGGTATGGCCATCCGGGCCGAAGACCAAGTTCAGCGAGGACATTTCTATGCCATCATCGACGAAGTCGATTCCATCCTCATCGACGAAGCCCGAACCCCCTTGATCATTAGCGGCCCGGCCGTGGTCAGCAGCGACAATGAGCTCTACCTCGAATACAAGCCCAAGGTCGAATCCTTGGTCCATGCCCAAAACCGCCTCTGTCAACGCTACCTCCGCGAGGTCAAAGAACTACTCCAAAAACTGGACAAAGACAAATCGCTCTCCTCGATCGAAAAAGAAGAGATCGAGCGGAAGATCGGCCGTCTCCTCTACCGCGTCAAACTCGGTGCCCCAAAGATGGAGGAATTCCTCCGTCTTATGGAGAACGCCCGCCTCCAACGCCTCCTCCAAGAGGCCGAACTGGAGCTTCACGCCGATCAATCCAAACGCGAACTCTACGCCGAAAAAGAGGAGCTCTTCTTCGCCATTGACGAAAAGACCCGCGAAGCCGACCTGACCGAAAAAGGCCGTAACTTCCTCAAGCCCAACGACCCAGACGCCTTCGTCTTGCCGGATCTCATTACCGCTTTCCACGAAATCGATTCCCAACCGGACAAAGACGTCCGGCAACGCCTGGAAGAAAAACAAAAAATTCAAGCCGAGTTCGAAGAAAAAGCGCGCCGCATCCATGTCATCTCCCAACTCCTCAAGGCCTACAGCCTCTATCAGAGCGACGTCCATTATGTCGTCCAAAACGGCAAGGTCATCATCGTCGATGAAAACACCGGCCGACTGATGCACGGTCGTCGCTGGAGTGACGGACTCCACCAAGCCGTGGAGGCCAAAGAAGGCGTAGAAATCGAACGGGAGACCCAAACCCTGGCCACCATCACCATCCAAAACTACTTCCGCATGTACAAGAAACTGGCGGGCATGACCGGCACAGCCGCCACCGAAGCCCAGGAATTCTGGGACATTTACAAACTCGGCGTCCTGGTCATCCCCACCAACAAACCCTGCATCCGAATCGACTACAACGACTCCGTTTACAAGACCAAACGCGAGAAATACAACGCAGTCTTAAAAGAAATCCAGGAAATCCACAGAACCGGGCGTCCGATTCTAGTCGGTACCGTCTCGGTAGAAGTAAGCGAACACCTTTCCCGGATGCTCTCCCGTGTTGGGATCCCCCATAGCGTTCTGAACGCCAAACACCACCAACGGGAAGCCGAAATCGTTGCCCTGGCCGGCCAACGAGGCGCTGTCACCATTGCCACCAACATGGCTGGCCGTGGGACCGACATCAAACTCGGCCCCGGCGTCGCCGAACTTGGTGGCCTTCATGTCATTGGAACCGAACGACACGAAGCCCGCCGCATCGACCTCCAGCTCCGCGGCCGCTGCGCCCGCCAAGGCGATCCGGGTTCTTCCCACTTCTTCGTCTCCCTGGAAGACGACCTCATGCGCCTGTTCGGCTCGGACCGGATCATCAAAATCATGGAAAAAGTCGGCCTGGAAGAAGGCCAAGAACTCACCCACCCGCTCCTCAACCGCTCTATCGAACAGGCCCAAAAACGCGTCGAACAATATCACTACCAGATCCGGAAACGGACCCTCGAATACGACGACGTCATGAACAAACAACGCGAAGTCATCTACGGCTTCCGCAATGAAATCATCCATGCCGAAGACGTCCGGTCCCGGTTGATGGACATCATTGAAGAGGTAATTGCAGAAAAGGTCTATGAATTCACCGACCCGAAGACCGAACCCGAAGAATGGAATCGCCGCGGTTTGGCCGACTGGGTCAACCTCACCTTCCCGATCGGATTAATCGAAGACCAGATTGTCGAAATCGCCAAGCAAGGCAAAGAAGAACCACCCGAAGATCATCCTCTTTACGAAGGCTTTAATGCCCAGCAGTATGCCCTGGCCCAGTACATCTTCCGCAAGGTCAAAGAGGCGTACGAAATGAAGGTCAAATTCGACGACCCCAAAGCCCTCCAAACGATCGAACGCTACACCATCCTCTCGGCCATCGACCGGCTCTGGCAGGAACACCTCTACCACATGGACAGCCTCCGCAATAGCATCGGCCTACGCGGTTATGGCCAACGCGATCCTCTAATCGAATACAAAATCGAGGCCTCTAAGATGTTCGAAGAATTGATGGTCGAGATTAAGACCGAGATTTGCCGGAACGTCTTCCGAAGCGCGGCCAGTCTATTTGCTTTCGAAAACTTCCTTCGCAACCTGCCGAAACTGGCAATCCACGAAGAAGCGGCCCCCGCCGCCCAAGCCCTTCAATCCCAACCGGCAACCGTCGGGACCTCGGCTGCCCCCGCCCAGCCTCGACAACCCAAACCTAGCGACATTGTCAGCGAAGCGGCAGAAGTGGTGACCAAACGCCGCCCCGTCCGCGTCGGGGTCAAAGTCGGCCGAAACGACCCCTGCCCTTGCGGAAGCGGCAAAAAATACAAACACTGCTGCGGACGATAGATTTATATCTAGCTGCAGGAAGACTTAGCAAAAAGCTTCAGAAGCAAAATGCTTGAAATAAAAGACATTTTAAACCTAATGGGTGATGAGTTAAAAGACGGGACCTCACAAACACAAAGGTTTAGAGATTTTATCGAGCAAGATAAATGGCCTTTAGAACAAATCGAAAGCTGGCTTAACGAGTGCATTCACAAAAGCACGGGAGCTCAT
>CAZBKV010000044.1:5435-10977 GCA_964492575.1 uncultured Verrucomicrobiota bacterium
CGACCCCTGCCCTTGCGGAAGCGGCAAAAAATACAAACACTGCTGCGGACGATAAAGTGAAAAAATCATCAAAACAGGCAATCTCTCCATACCTATGGAGTAGTAAACCAAGCCTATTGTTTTCCAATTTGTTGGGCTAAAACCCTCAATGCCCCAAACCGAATTCCTCGACGTGTGATCCACAACGTCTCCTTTTTCCAAACCTCCATCAAAGCCAACAATACAGCTACCCCAAATGGAAAAACGTCTGCCCGCTCCGGCGGTAATCCAGCGACCCGACGCCGCTCCCCACACGGTAAACCAACAATCCAATGCAATACCCGCTGAATCTCCCCACGACGAATCAAATAAGCATCCAATCGCTTCCCCAATTCCTTCCCCGCTCCCTTTGCAGGATGACTTCCTAACCAGTGAATCGCCCCTAACACTACCGCCGTCCCCCCAGTAGCCACTAAATCAAAAGAAACACCCAGATAAGGCTCCTCCGGTAAGACCCCTCGAAACGACCGAGTAAGGCTCTCCACGATCCGATCAAACTCCCCCGGATCTGTAACCTCTTTTCCCTGCCGTTGTTGCAAAAGCCGAACAGCCCCAAACGGCAGGCTTTGCCATTGTAAAAGTCTCTCTCCCTGACCATAAGAACACTCAACCGTCCCTCCACCAATATCGATTACCCATTTTGCTGTCTCTCGAAATCGCCTTAGAGAACTCACCCCATAATAAGCCCACTGCGCTTCCTCTTCCGGACTCAATATCTTCAGTCTAAGCCCCGTCGCTCTTTGTACTTTCTCTTGAAATCCTTCTGACTCTGACCATTCCCGAACCGCACTGGTAGCAAAAATCAGGATCTCCTTCGCCCCCGCGGAGCGGGCAATAACCACAAATTCCCTGAGAGATTCAATCGTCTCTTGAACATGAGGATCTGAGAGGCCTCGATTCCCCAAAAATACTGCAGAACCTAATCGAGTCTGCCGCCCTTGCTCTTGAAGAGGAAAAAGTTCTTCCCCATTCCAATCCGCCAACAATAGCTTGACCGTGTTGGATCCTATATCAATCGAAGCAAGGCGAATCGTAGAATTCATTGGTAAATGGAAATCATTATTCGCCCGTTTGCTCCTGCAGTTTTTGCCTGGCCAACACGGCAGCCCCTACGACCCCGGCCTGATCCCCCAACAAAGAAGCTCGAATCTTTACTCCTTTCGACGTTCCCTTCATGGCATACTTTCGAGCTGTTTCCTCAATTGTATCCATCATTCGATCCTCTAACGCCTCAATCACTCCGCCTCCCAAGATAACATACTCTGGGCTTAAAAGATTAATTACATTGGCTACTGCGATCCCGATATATACTGCTGTTTCCTTAATAATTCGCTTCGTCAGGGCATCCCCCTTTTTTATTGCCTTTTTCAAATCTCCACTACGGATCTTATCTAGATCCCCACCGGTCAATTCGTAAAGCAACGTCGGCACCCCTTTCTTCACCTCAGCCTTGATGCGCTCCATAATCGCAGTCCGACTGGCCAAGGCCTCAAAACATCCTCGATTTCCACAACTACATTTCGGACCATCAACTTGCAAAACCATATGGCCGATTTCCCCGGCGGTCCGATTATACCCATGATATAAAGTCCCGTTTAAAATCAAGCCTGCCCCAATCCCCGTACCAATAAAAATGCCGACCAGATTCTGTGGCCGGCCGCCTAACTCCTTGGCGTGAATTCCCAACACCTGAACATTACAGTCATTATCCGCATACACAGGGCGTCCCAGACGTTTTTCTAATTCTTTCGTTAAGGCCACATCGCGCCAATATAAATTAGGGGCAAATAACACCACCCCTTCATTCGGATCCATAGCCCCCGGAGCGCCAATCCCTACTGCAACTACATCATCCAACGCCAAATCACTCTCGTCCACTGCATCCAATACCGTCTGCGCAATCCGATCCAAAACCTGATCCACTCCCCGTTTGGGTTTGGTGCTGCGCTTCGCCTTCCCTACGATTTCCAAATGAGGATCAAATACCGCAGCAAAAATCTTCGTCCCCCCTAAATCCACCCCCACCACATAACGTGGTCCTGTTTCTCCACCCATTGTCTCTACTCTTTGTGTCCGATTTTCTTCCATTTTGCACGAATCCCTGAATTTATCCCTCTAATAACACCTGCTGAATTCGACTCCGCAGCTCCGCATTGATCTCCTCAATCGATCGATTCCCATCAATAATCGTAAAACCAAATCGCTGCTGCAACCGCTGGAACTCATTAATCAACATCCTCTGATATTTCATAAAACTCTCAAACATATCCGGAGATAATCCCAAATCCATCCCACTCTCCCAATAGTCCAAGGCCTGATGTTTTAAAAAATTCCGCTGAATCAATTCTTCAGGAGAAACTTGAAGATAAAACACAGCATCCGGCACCAATGCAATTCCATATAAATTCTCTAACCATTCCAGAGGTATGCCCCGTACTAGATCCCGCGCCATCAATGTATAAATATATCGATCCGCCAAGACCATAAACCCCGCCTTCAAAGCAGGAAGAATGACATTCTCCAATTGATCCGCAAAATCCGTGGCATAAAAGAGACTCAACGTCCTTCGAGTCAAAGTGTTTCCCTTCTGTGCCTGGGCCAACTCCGGAGCCACTAACGTAGAGCGCTTCAATCCAACCTGAACCGTAGGATGCCCCAGACCTTCTAACCACCGCACAAGAAGCGAAATCTGGGTAGAACGCCCGGACCCATCCGCTCCTTCCACCACAATCAGCCGTCCCTTCAGCTGCTTGGGATCCACCCCCGGAATCCCATGACCATAAAACCGCTTCGGAGTAGGCCGTGGAATCGGGACAGTCAATCCTTCCACTTCCTCCCCCTTCAAGAGGTTCGGGGAATCATGCTGTTTTACCTCAGATCCCATCGGATTGGATTGGTCGTGGCGCCACATAATCCTTTAATCGAATTTTAGCGGCCACAATCCGCCGCACCAAACTCTGTTGCGCCTCTACCGGCTGGGTCGCATCGATCACATAAAACCCAAACTCACTACTCATTGCTGCATATTGTTCCAACAACATGCTTTGGAAAATCCGATAGCTTTCGTAAATATCCGTCGAAAGCCGCAAATCCATCCCTGCCTCAAAATACTTCGGCTGCCGCCGCCCAAAGGTAATCCTCTCTAAGCATACCTCTAACGGAGCCCGAAACCAGAAGGTAATATCTGGCATAACCGCAAAGCTATAGATTCCACGCACCCATTCCAGTGGACAGCCCCGTGCTACGTCCCGCGCAAACGCTGTAAAGATATACCGATCGCATAAAACCAAATACCCCGCCCGCAACAACGGAACAATATGCCGCTCATACCGATCCGCAAAATCCGTCGCATGAATCAAACTAAACGTCGTCGGTGTCAATAAATTCGTCTTCTTCGCCCGACTCGTAGCACTCTTCACCAATTCCGAAGAATTCCACTCGCTCAGGTAAACCTTTAAATTCTGACTCTCCAACCACCGCTTCAGCAAATAAACTTGGGTAGATTTCCCCGACCCGTCGATCCCTTCGACGGCAATCAATCGACCTCGAAACCCTTCTTCAGCCGCTGTCCGTGCCACACCCTTATTATCTCATGACCTTCCCCACAAGCAATCCCTCTTTCCATAAGCCCCGATTTTCATCCTTTTTCCACCCCTCCATTGACACCTCCTTCCAGATTGGCGACACTTTCTTGGTATGGGAAAACCGGCCTTAGGACGCGGCCTAAACGCTCTACTAACCGGAACCAAAGCCGCAACAAAACGTCCGCAGCCAGAAAAAACAGAGCCTGCGGAAAAGGAGGCGGTTCGAATGATCCCCATCCACCGCATCGACCACTCTCCTTTCCAACCCCGCCGCGAATTCAACGAACAAGAACTCCACGAACTGGCCGAATCCATCCGTCAACAGGGAATCCTCCAGCCCCTGCTGGTGCGGCAAAAAGGAGACCGATTCGAATTGATCGCCGGCGAGCGCCGTCTCCGAGCCGCCCAGCTTGCCGGCCTCAAAGAAGTCCCCGTGTTGATCAAAGAGGCAGATGACCGAACTGTCCTGGAATTAGCCCTCATCGAAAACCTTCAACGGGAAGACCTAAACCCGATTGAAGAAGCCCTTGGCTACCGCCAACTGATCGATCGATTCGGTCTCCGCCAGGAGGATATCGCAACTCGTGTCGGCAAAAGTCGAGCGACCGTGGCCAATGCCCTTCGTCTTCTGCAACTTCCCCCAGAAGTCCAAGAACTGATTCGATCCGGCCGCCTCTCTACGGGCCACGCAAAGGCTCTGCTCTCCTTACCAACCCCTGAGGCACAACGACAAGCCGCGGCCTATGTGCTACAAAAAGGCCTCACCGTTCGCCAAACCGAAGCCTACGTCGGCGACCTCCAACGCCGAAACCGCGAACCTTCTTCCTCCAAGCCTCAGCACGAAAAAACTACCCCACAAACCGCCTTTACCCGACACCTCCAACAACGACTTCAAGAACGGCTAGGTACCCGCGTCTGCCTGCGCTATCGCAACGGCAAGGGCTCTATCGAAATCCAATTCTATAGCCAAGACGAACTGGAACGCATCCTCCAACTCCTCCAAATTCAATTGGATTAATCTTTTCCCGGATTGGGTAGCCCCAAAAGACCCGAGACTTTCCTTTCCTGCCGTGGCTCTCCCTCCAACGGCGGCCAGGCAAGAAAAAGAGGCTTTCCAAATCGCCGAAAGGCCTCTGCCCGCGTCGGCTTTCGAAGCGCCAGCCAAATCGCCCTCCAACTCCACCGTACCTGCCACCATCCCACCGACTCGATCCTCCAGCCCACCCGCTCCAACCGCTCTCGCCACAGTTCCCCTGCGAACAACACCGGCCGTCGCTCTTTCTCTCCGTTTACCTCCTCCACCAACAAGGGCCAAACCCGTCCCCCACTTAAAACCCGAATTTTCCCAAGCAATCTTCCCCGAAGCCCTACTCCAACCAACTCTACCCGTCGCCCCTGATCTCCCATCTCCTCCAAAACCCGCTTCACCACCCCAGCAGCCGGATCCGCCACAAACCATGGCCGAACAGCGACTTCTCCAATCCATATACTCCCACTCACAGCCAATGCCGTCCATGCCCAAAGCATCTCTAAGGCCGCCCTTCCGTTCTTCCGCCTCCGAGTCAACCCCAACCCCACTCCACCTAAGACCAAAAAACCAACCCCTGCTCTCCCTAAAACCGTCTTCCCTACCAACGCACTTCCTAGAGCGATTCCCCCAATCCCTACCAATCCCCATGCCACCATTCGCCCTATCCGTCGCCACGCCTCCAACGACTTTCCTTCCAACCCGCGTACCAACTCCACCGCCAGCCACAAAGCCAACGCCGGATACACATACGCCACATATCGACTCCGATACACACTCCCAAGACTAAAAATCCCTACCCACAACCCTGCCCAACTCCATACCAGCCCACGGAGATCCCGCGGCTTCTCCCACCCCCTACCTCTCCTTTGGGCCCATCCCCAGAGCCCTA
>CAZBKV010000044.1:10987-11351 GCA_964492575.1 uncultured Verrucomicrobiota bacterium
TTCCCAGACGGCGGGTGCGCCAGCTACTCCGGGGAACCAGATCCATCCCATACCGAATTGCGTAAATCCATGGCCTCCATCCTTCTGCCCCTATTTTTCCACTCACCTGATCCTGCATAAACGAAGCCAACGCCTGGACTCCATAACAAACTCGAATCCATGCATACCATCCCACTCCCAACACCCCTCCTACCACCAACGGTCCCCATCCAATCAACCGCCGAATCGGCTTCCGTTTCCCAATCCCTACTCCTACCCCCCACATAATCGGCACCACCCCAACCAATCCCTTCGTCAACGCGGCCATCCCTGCCCCTCCGTACGCTCGCCATAACGGTAGATTCCCGGCTCCCCTCCCCAATAG
>CAZBKV010000045.1:0-11279 GCA_964492575.1 uncultured Verrucomicrobiota bacterium
CTGCACCCCTTCTCATAACTCCCTCTGCCGGCTTTTTCCAGTCCGATTCTTCCAGAATTACCCCCCCCACTCCTGCGCTTCCTCATTGCCAGCTCTCCCCCAACCAGCTCATTCTGAAAGATACCATGGATTATCTGGCAGAGGCACAACGAGTCATTGACATCGAACTGGAGGCGATCCGCCGCCTGAAAACTCAACTGGACCAACGATTCGTCCAGGCGGTGGATTGGATCCTCGAGACCGTCCAACGTCGCAACAAAATCATCGTCCTCGGCAACGACGGTGATCTCTTTCTCATCCTCAGCTATTCCGGCGAATCCGAAGAAATCACCAACCTTCTTCCCATCCTGAAACGATTCGACGCCCACCTGATCGCCATCACCGGCAATCCTCAATCCACCCTGGCTCAACACGCCGATCTCATCCTTCCGGTCCGAATCCGACGGGAGGCCTGCCCTTTCAATCTGGCCCCCACGGCAAGTACCACCGCTATGCTCGTCCTCGGCGACGCCTTGGCGATCGCGGTGGCAAAAGCCCGCGGTTTCCAGCGTCAGGACTTTGCTCGAAATCATCCAGCCGGCGCCATCGGCCGCTCTCTCCTCCTTCGTGCCCGAGATATCATGCGCACCGGCGAACGCCTCCCCCTGATCGCTCCGGATCGATCCGTCCGGGAAGCCCTGCTGGTCATGACCCGCGCCCGTGCCGGCTGCGTGATTGTCGTCCATCCCTCCGGCCGCCTGGCCGGAATCTTTACCGACGGCGACCTCCGCCGCCACCTCGCTCAAGACCCTAACGTCCTTGATCGACCCATCCGTCAGGTCATGACCAAACGTCCCATCACGATTCGGGAAGATGCCTTAGCCGCAGAGGCCCTTCGCATCTTCCACCGCAAAAACATCGACGACCTCATCGTCGTCAACGCCGATCGTCATCCGGTCGGTCTCATCGATTCCCAAGACTTGCCCAAACTCAAACTCCTTTAGTACACTGCCGGCTATGAATACGACTCATAAAACTCTTTTAGGAATAGCAGGAACGGTCTTTCTCGCTACTATCGCCTTTTCCCAAGCCGTTTCTACCACCCGAGCCCAGCACACTTCCCCACTCCAACCCAAACAATTCTCCGGTCGTTTCTGTACCCCAATCACAGTCCGATACTTCCTCTACCTCCCACCCCAATACGATCAGGATCCAAACCGGAAATGGCCCCTCATGCTCTTCCTCCACGGTGCCGGCGAACGCGGATCCGATCTGAACTTAGTCGCGCGCCACGGCCCGCCGAAACTCGTCCGCCAAGGCCGTTCCTTCCCCTTCCTGATCGTAGCGCCTCAGTGTCCCGCTGGCCGAATCTGGGACAATAATACCCTGCTCGCCCTCCTCGATCATATCATGAACACCTACCGCGTAGATCCTAAACGGGTCTACCTCACCGGTCTGAGCATGGGCGGTTTTGGAACCTGGTCCCTCGGCATTGCCCATCCGGAACGCTTCGCCGCCCTTGTACCGATCTGCGGCGGCGGAAACCCGACCTCGATCTTCCTTGCCGGAGGGACTTGGGCGGACGAACTCCGCCGCCTTCCCGTTTGGGCCTTCCACGGGGCCAAAGACCCCATCGTTCCGGTCCAGCAATCCAAACAGATGGTCCAAGCCTTACGACGCATCGGCAATTCCCACGTCCGCCTGACCATCTATCCCGAAGCCAGACACGACGCTTGGACCCAAACCTATAACAACCCTAAGCTCTACGAATGGCTCCTCCAACAACACCGCAAATGAACCACACCTCCTTTTCGCCGAAACTTTTGTTTGGCAGCGACTGAAAAACCTCCCAATTCTATTCTCTATGAAATTCGAAACGCTTTGCTTGCACGGCGGTTATGAACCGGAACCGACAACCCTTTCCCGTCAGGTTCCGGTCTACCGGACGACCAGTTACCTCTTCAAAAGCACAGAACACGCCGTCAACCTCTTCTCCCTCAAAGAACTCGGCAATATCTATACCCGCATCATGAATCCCACCACCGCCGTGCTGGAGAAACGCATGGCCTTGCTCGAAGGAGCTCCTGAACTTGGAGGACTGGCCTTCGCCTCCGGAACCAGCGCTATTTTCCACACCGTCCTTAACTTGGCTCAAGCCGGGGACAATATCGTCAGTGCCCAAAATCTCTACGGCGGGACTTTTACCCAGTTCCACGACATCCTCCCTCAGCTTGGCATCCAGGTGAAATTCGTAGACCCGAAAGATCCGGAAAACTTTGCCCGCGCCATCGACGACCGAACCCGTGCCCTCTTCTGCGAAACCGTCTCCAATCCCACCCTCGAAATCACCGACCTGGAAGCCGTTGCCCAAATCGCTCATGACCATGGCCTGCCCCTGATCGTCGATGCAACCTTTTCCACCCCCTACCTGACCCGTCCTATCGAATTCGGTGCCGACATTGTCGTCCATTCCCTCACCAAATGGCTCGGAGGACACGGGGCAGCCATCGGAGGGATCGTCATAGATAGTGGCCGCTTCCCTTGGACTGCTGGAAAACACCCCCTTTACACAACTCCTGACGAGAGCTTTCACGGGCTCCGTTGGGGCCTTGACCTCCCAGAGCCGCTTCGTCCCCTCGCCTTTATCTCCCGTCTCCGCAACGTCCTCCTCCGCAACGCCGGCGCCTGCCTCTCCCCCGACAATGCCTGGCTCTTCCTCCAGGGGCTCGAAACCCTTCCGCTTCGAATGGAACGGCATTGTGAAAACGCCCTGGCCGTGGCCCGCTTCCTGAAAGCCCATCCCCAAGTCGCCTGGGTCCGTTACCCAGGCCTGGAAGAGGACCCCATGTACACCCTCAACCAAAAATACCTACGGGGGAAAGGCGGTTCGATGGTGGTCTTCGGAATCCAAGGTGGGAAGGAAGCCGGAGCCCGATTCATCGAAAACCTGCGCCTCTTTTCCCATTTAGCCAACGTCGGCGATGCACGAAGCCTGGCCATTCATCCGGCGACAACCACCCATTCCCAACTTACCGAAGAACAACAACGAGCCGCAGGGATTACACCGGACTTGATCCGTCTCAGTATCGGGCTAGAGCATCCAGACGACCTTCTAGAGGACCTGGACCAAGCCTTAAGCCGTGCCGTGGGAACCTAATCGATCTTTCAGTCCCTCTGGTTTTCCCGGCCTCAAAGTTTTAGAAGACTTGACATCTCCCAAAGATCCCATTCCATTAACGGACGTACAAGATTTTGGACAGCATGTCCAAATCCTCGAACAAACAAACACCACGGTGAAACAAAAACAGGTCCAAACCCAATTCCTCCAAATCGCCAGTGAGGACGACCCCTGGGAGCTCCTCAGCGGGGAAAAGTTGGGGCCTGTCGTTCTTGCCTACGAAACCTACGGACGTCTCAACGCCAAACGAAACAACGCCATCCTTGTCTTCCACGCCCTCTCCGGAAGTCAACACGCCGCCGGATACAATCCCTCAGTTCCCGGCGTGGAAGATCTTTGGGTGAAGGAATGCCACATCGGTTGGTGGGACGAGTTCATCGGTCCTGGCAAAGCCCTGGATACCAATCGCTACTTCGTCATTTGCGCCAACTACCTAGGCGGCTGCTATGGGACGACCGGACCGCGCTCGATCAACCCCCAAACCGGCAAACCGTATGGTGCCAGTTTCCCCCGGATCGCTTTAGCCGACATTGTCGATACCCAACTCCGTCTCCTCGACCACCTCGGCATCGAGCAACTCCACGCCGTCATCGGAGGATCCTTGGGCGGGCTACTCTGCTTAAGCCTGGCCACTCGCTATCCCGAACGCGTTCGCAATGTGATTCCGATCGCCGCCGGACTTTACGTCACCTCGCTCCAACGTCTCCATAACTTCGAACAAATCTTCGCCATCGAATCCGATCCAGACTTCCGCGGTGGAGATTATCCCCTCGATCAACCTCCCATCCGAGGCCTAGCCCTGGCCCGCATGATCGCCCACAAGACATATGTCTCTCTGGACGCCATGCGGGAACGCGCCCGCCACGAAATCGTCCGCCACCAAAACAACCTCTCCTGGTACCATCTCCATCACCCTCTGGAGTCTTATATGCTCCATCACGGTATGAAGTTTGTCCGTCGATTCGACGCGAATACGTACCTGCGGATCCTTGACGCCTGGCAACGGTTTGACCTTGTCAAAGAAGCCGTTGCCGAAGATCCGGTTTCACTCTTTCAACGCTGTCGAAACCAACGCTACCTCATCTTTAGCATCGACTCGGACGTCTGCTTCTATCCTGAAGAACAAGCCCTCCTTGCCGACGTGCTGAAAAAGGCCGGAGTCGAAGTCACCCGCATCACTGTCCATTCTGACAAAGGGCACGATTCCTTCCTGCTCGAACCCCATCTTTACCGTCCTTTCATCCGCGCTATCCTTCAAGCGTAGCTGCTCCGCTCCTCTTTGCTGCCGGAAATCTTCTTGCAACACGCTGGTTTCCTCTTCTACGAAATCATTCTATGAAAACAAATCGACGGACCTTCTTACGAAATTTTGCTACCGCCATCAGCGCAGGGGCCTTTCTTTCCAACGTCTCCCCCAAGGCCGCACAACAATCTTCCCCATCGACCGAAAAAATCCCCTGTCGAATCACAGAATTTCCTGAGCCGGACGAGGCCTTTCCCGGCCGGGGTCCTGTCCGAAACGCCGCTTGGTTTCGCCGTATTTGGATCAGGCGCCGGAAGTTCTTCTGGCAAAACCGCCTTCAAGACCAAAACGCTGTGGTCTTCCTTGGCGATTCCATTACCCAGGGCTGGCAGAATCTGGCTGACTTCTTTCCCGGCATGAAGGTGGCCAATCGAGGCATCAGCGGTGACGTAACCCGCGGGGTCCTCTACCGGATGCAGGACGATGTGATCCTCCTCAAACCCAAAGCCGTGGTCCTCCTCATCGGAACCAATGACCTCGGCTCCGGAGGAACCCCCGAAGACGCCGCCTATAACATCGAAGAGATCCTCCACCGTCTCCACTGGGAGCGGCCGGACATGCCGTTGATCCTTTGCCTCGTCATGCCGCGAGCCCCTCAATACGCCAAACGAGTCCAAAAACTCAACCAACTCATTCAAGAAGCAGCGATAAAATTCCCCACCTGCCGCATCTGCGATACCTGGAGCATTTATGTGCAACCCAACGGCGGGGTGACTCGGGACGAATTTCCCGATCTCTTACATCCGAATCAGAAAGGATATAAAAAGTGGGCGGAAGCCCTCCGTCCGATCCTGATTGATCTAGAATTACTCCTTAAATAAGACCTTCTTCGATCTATTCTCGCCCCTCTAATTTTTGTGATTCGGAATCGGAACTGGCAGAAGAACCAGGGGGCGTTTCCCCCTCTGGATAGGAGGCTTCTACTCCTGATCCTTTGATCCCACAAAACGCCTCAAATCCACCGCCTAGGATCTGATGGACATCCCGTTGGACTTCCTTCCAGGTCGGTTCCCAACCGCTCCGAGCCAGGTCCATGTATTTGTCCGTCAGCACTTTAATTAAAATTTCCCGTGTATGATCCCATTTATAAATAATTTGATCCAAAACCCGAGAGTCCGAATGCTGCGCCGTAAAGCTCCATCCCAATAGCTCCAAACGCATCCGAAGGATCTCCTCAATCTGAGACGGCACATTCGTAAACCACCAGCACCCAAAGAGATGCAGATTCCGGAACTTCCGCGCAATCACACACGCCTCATGTTGATTCTCCCGCGAAAGCAAGGTCACCAAAAACTTGTTCTCCGGATGAGCCGCACAGAGGTTCTCTAAGGCAGACAAATCGGACCGGCCCACCCCATCTCCAGCTAGCCGCAGCCCCGGATTGACATTCCGTTTCACACCCAACATCAACGCAAACGGCAACCCTCGATCCCGACAGAACGGTAAGATCGCCCCATCCAACAACCGCGCCGCATCACTCAACCCCGGATACTCAAAGTCCGGCGGGAAGGAACACATCAAATACTGCGCCTCCATTGTATCGACCCAATATTCCAAAAAACGTTTTATCTCAGACATCGTCTTGGCCGAAAATCCTCCTCCCACATCATATCCCCATTCCGCCAACTTTGGTCCTGCCTGATCCCAATGCAGGAGAAGCGGATCAATCCGCAGCGCCGCCACAAACCGATTGTCCCGAATCCATCCCTTCACCCAATACGGCAACTCCACCGGATCAAACGGCGAGTTCGTCATGTAGATCCGACTCACCCCCGCCAACTCCATGCAATGCGTCGTGTAAGCCTCCACATCCCAATCCTCAAACCACTTCCGTAAAGCCGGCAAATCCTTCTCCCGTGGATCCAGCCCTAACCGATGCAACACCGTTAGCACCCCGCGGCACGCCTCGGAAACGGGAGAATGTTCCTGAAACAGCTCATGCCAGATCAATTCCGCCTGACGCGGTTTGGGCAGACTCCAAAACTTATCATACGGAATGGTCATGTACCGAAACGCTTCCGAGATCAGATAGTGATAAACCAGCAGATCGTCGATCCCCCACAGCAGCAAATCCCCCATCCCCGGATCATACAGATGGGTATGAATATCCACGACCTGGATCGTCCGGACGGCCCGTTCCACCATCCCTTGAATTGCCGCCCCCCGAAACTCACTCATTGTGTTTTTCGTCATCGCGCTCATAGACTTTTTCATTCTAGCCGCACTTCCAAAAACCGTCCACGCTCTTCCTGATCCTTTTCCCCCTCGGGAAACCGGCTTGGGATTTCCCTGACATCCTCTCCAAACCTCGGTAAAGTAAAGATCTGTGGAATCGCGTTCCATCACAGACACCGCTCCATTCCACACACCGATCCGATACCTCAAAGGGGTCGGGCCGGAACGGGAGGTTTTGCTGGAACGACTCGGGATCAAAACGATCGGTGACCTTTTACTTCATCGTCCTCGTCGTTACGAAGACCGACGCTGCTTTGTCCAAATCCGGGAGCTCCAACGCAACGTCCCTGCAGCCGTCCGAGGGCGGGTCTTTGCAATGGGCTCCAAGCTCCTTCCTCGCTCCCGCAAGACTCTCTTTGAGCTGATCCTCCAAGACCCGACCGGCTACCTTACCTGCCAATGGTGGAATACGCCTTACATGGAGCAGTACTTCCACATCGGCCAAGAGTTGATCGTGTACGGTGCCCCAACCAGCCTCTCTCCACCGACCATGGTCCATCCCGAGGTCGAAGAGCTGGACTCCAACGGCCAGGAATCGTTCCTCCACATCGGCCGCCTGGTCCCGATCTATCCGGCCACCGAAGGCATAACTCAACGCCAACTCCGCCTTTGGATCTGGCGGGCCTTGGAACTGATCGATTCTATTCCGGAACCTTATCCCATTCCGGTCCCTCCAGAACTCCTGCCGCTGGAACGGGCGATCCGCCTCCTCCACTTTCCGGAAACCGAAGCCGACATCGAAGCCGCCCGCCGTCGCTTGGCCTTTGAAGAACTGGTCCCCCTCCAATACGAACTGCAACGCCGCCGTTACAACCTGGAAACGCGCGCCAAAAGTCCTCCATGCCCCGGTACGAATCAACTCATCCGTCCCTTCCTCAAACACCTCGGCTTCGAGCTCACCAAGGGCCAAATCGAGGTCCTCCGCGAAATCCGGGAAGATATGTCTCGATCCATCCCTATGCGTCGGCTCCTTCAAGGCGACGTCGGTTCCGGCAAAACCGTGGTCGCCGCCTGTGCGGCTCTCATGGCCCTGGAAAGCGGCTATGACGTAGTCATGATGGTCCCGACCGAGGTCCTTGCCCTCCAACAATACGAACGGTTCCAGCGCTGGTTTGCTCCATTGGGGATTCCCATCGTCCTTTTCACAGGATCAAAGCGCATCCTGCCTGCCTCTGAGCCAGAGCTTACGGCCCAAGCTTCTCCCTCTTCTTCGAATCCACCGACCTTGTACCTCGGTACCCATGCCCTCCTGAACCAGAGCTTCGATCCCCAACGCCTCGGCCTGGTGATCATCGACGAACAACACAAGTTCGGCGTGGCCCAACGCGAACGGCTCCTCCGCAAAGGCCGTCATCCTCACCTCCTGGTCATGACGGCCACCCCGATTCCACGAACCCTTGGCCTGACCCTGTACGGTGATTTAGACCTCTCTATCATCCAGGACATGCCTCCCGGTCGTTCCACGGTCCGGACCTATGTCCGTTCTGAAGCGCGACTGCCCAAAGTCTGGGAATTCGTCCGATCCCAACTCCAAAAAGGCCGACAAGCCTACATCATCTACCCCCGCCTTGGCGAAGAAGACGAAACCCATCAAGTCAAAGCCGTCTTAACGCAATACCACCGGCTCCGTTCCCTTTTGGCACCGTACCGAGTGGCTGTCATGCACGGCCGCCTCCCTGGCCCCACCAAACAACGAGTCCTGGAAGCCTTTCGAGAAAATCAAATCCAAGCCCTGATTTGTACCTCCGTCGTTGAAGTCGGCCTGGACGTCCCCAATGCCACCGTCATGGTCATTGAAAACGCCGACCGCTTCGGCCTGGCCCAACTCCATCAACTCCGCGGCCGCATCGGTCGCGGACCTCATCCTGCTTACTGCATCCTAATCTCCTCGACCCAGCGTCCCGAAGCCCTCCGCCGGCTTCGGGCCTTGACCGAAACTACCGACGGCTTCCGAATCGCCGAGATCGACCTCCGACTCCGCGGTCCCGGCGAGTTCCTCGGCAAAGCCCAGAGCGGTTTCCCCAAATTCCGATTTGTCGACCTCATCCAAGATCTTCCCCTCTTCCATCAAGCTCGCCAATTCGCCCGCCAGCTGGTCGAGCTCAAAGAAAAACATCCCTCCCCCAGCGCAAACCTTCCTTTCCTCTTCTTTCACCGCCCAGAAACCAACCTTTCCCTAAAATCCCATTAGGTTGCCGTTGCTGGAGCTTGCGGGTATTGTGAAGAGCATGATTGTGGCGCCGTCGATTCTCGCCGCAGATGCCGCACGACTCGGGGAAGAAGCGCAACGAGCGGAACAAGCCGGAGCGGACTGGATCCATGTGGACATCATGGACGGCCATTTTGTGCCGAACCTGACGTTCGGTCCCCACGTCGTTGCCGCGTTGCGTCGGTGGACAACCCTTCCTCTCGATGTCCACCTGATGGTCGAACGACCGGAGATCCTTCTGGAACCGTTTGCCAAAGCGGGCGCCGATTGGTTGACCGTGCACGTCGAACTTGGGAATTGTGTCCGAAACCTGCTGAAACAAATCCGTCAGCTCGGGGTTAAGGTCGGCCTATCCTTAAATCCTCCTACTCCAGCTACAGCGGTGGAACCGTTTCTGGAACAGATCGATTTGCTGCTGGTCATGACCGTCAACCCCGGTTTCGGAGGCCAAGCTTTTATCCCGGAGACCTTGCCGAAAATCCGCCATCTGGCCCGGATCCGGGAGCAAAAACGTCTCTCCTTCCGCCTGGAAGTGGATGGCGGAATCAATGCCCAAACGCTCCGCGAATGCGCCCGTGCCGGAGCGGATACCTTTGTAAGCGGCACCACTCTTTTCCGGGCACCGGATATGCGGCAAGCCATCGCAGAGTTCCGAACCGTATGGGAAGAAGTGATCCAAGAACGAACCACTCCATCAAAATGAAAGAAAACATTCCTGATCAAAGCCAAACCGTCCCGTCCCCTTCTATGTCGAGGGTCATTCGGTTTGGAACCGATGGATGGCGGGGAGTGATCGCCGATGATTTTACCTTCCCTGCCGTAGAACGAGCGGCTCGCGCCCTAGCCCAGGTATGGAAGGAAGATCCAGCTCCTGGGGCAGGAACGGTCGTAGTCGGATACGACCGGCGATTTCTCTCGGAACACTTCGCCGCATGGGTCGCCCACACGCTCGCTGAAGAAGGATTCCGAGTCGTTCTTGCCTCCGAGCCGGTTCCTACCCCTGCAGTCTGCCTTACCATTCGTAAACAAAAGGCACAAGGTGGGGTGATGATCACAGCCAGCCATAATCCCCCCTGGTACAACGGCTTCAAAATGAAAGAACAGGATGGAGGCGCCGCCGGCCCGAAACTCTGCGCCAAGGTGGAAGCCCGACTGAATCAAGTCCAGCTTTCCGGCAAACCGGTTCGCCCGCCGATCTCCTTAGCAAACGTCGAACGCCGTTCTCTCCGACCGATCCACCAGGCTGCCCTGATCGAAACCGTCGATTGGGAGGTCTTTACCCAGACCCGTCTGCGAGTCGCCCACGACGCCATGTTCGGCTGCGGAGCCGGATATTTCACCGAGCTCCTTCAACGAGTCGACTGGTCCGTCACCCCACTTCGCCAGGAGGTTGATCCCCTGTTCGGAGGCGGCCAACCCGAACCGATCCCCCAACACTATAGCCCAACCCTAAAGCGTCTCCGCCAGGATCCGCACGATGTCTGTCTGGTGAATGACGGCGATGCAGACCGGATCGGAGCCATTGACGAGCAAGGACGGCCGTTGACGGCCCATGAAGTTGTGGCCCTTCTCTTGCTGCGATTCCTCACCGTCCATCGAGACCGGGTCAAAGGCTGTGTCCTAAAAACCGTCAACACCACCACAATGATCGATCGAATCTGCCGTGCTTATGGGGTTGAAGTCGTGGAGACGCCGATCGGATTCAAAATTCTAAGCGATCAAATCCGAAACCGGCCGGTCTTCCTTGCAGTTGAAGAAAGTGGGAGCATCGCCTGGCCGGAGTATTTACCGGATCGGGACGGAATCGCAGCTGGATTCTGGCTGTTAGAATGGATCGCTCGACAACGCAAACCCCTCAGCAGGCTTGTCCACGAGCTCCATCAAGCTTATGGCCCGCATGCCTATGATCGAATCGGGCTGAAGATCCCGGCAGATGTAGCAGAAAAGGCAATCGGTAAGCTCCAGGAATCCCCACCTTCCCACATTCTAGGCCGACAAGTTCAGAACATTGTGACGATCGATGGGATCAAATTCGTGCTGGAAGACGAAAGCTGGGTCATGATCCGGCGCTCTGGGACAGAAGCCTTGCTTCGTATCTATGCAGAAGCCGCGACGCAGGAGACCGTCCGCCATCTTCTCCAATGGGGACAAAACTTTGTTGAATCGATATAAATCTCGTAAATTCCATACTCTTCTGGGAAGGGAAAAGATATACAGTTGCGTTCCTCACAAAGAACAGTAATGAAGTAGGCGGCTAAAAAGATCCGTTCAGGAAGAGCCTTTTTAGAAATCATAGTTTAAATCGAGGGAAAGGATAACCAAAACAAAGACGATGGACAGAGAACGGATCAGAAACTTTTGCATCATCGCTCATA
>CAZBKV010000046.1:0-6594 GCA_964492575.1 uncultured Verrucomicrobiota bacterium
GAATGCGCGAGTTAGGGGTAACCCGTTGTGGAATGACCGCGACCAAACAAGTCTTAGATGCCTTTCGAGAAAAGTTCGGTATGGCATAAAACTTTCCACCTTCTCACAAGCGCAGCTACAGCAGCAGACGGAGTGCAAAGAGAAAACGAATTCCTTGCTGCTATGGCCACGAGGCTGTAGCCTGCTTTTTCAATTTCCCTTTTTCTCCACCCACGCTCTGACGAGCGTAGAGCTTGTCCGAAAAAGGTATCCGTCTGTTTTCTTACCTTGGCGCGTTAGGGACAACGCGCCCTATCGCAACATGCCTTTCGGATGCCAAGGAAAGGTAGGGCGATTTGTCCCCAAACCACCGCAAGGAAATTTCATTTTCCCCTTTTCCCCGGCGCGCTGGGGACAGCGCGCCCTACCATAAATGGGGACCATGGCGCGTTGAGGACAGCGCGCCCTACCTTTCAATTCCCTTTCGAATGCTCAGGGGGTAGGTAGAGCGGCTTGTCCTCAAGCCGCCGCATGAAACTTCATTTTTCCCTTTCCCCGGCGCGTTGAAACCACGCGTCTGACTGAGGGTTTCGTTCGAAAGTGGTTGGATGGATGACCTATATAAATTTACACGTCACAAATTTCTAACATCTTGGCCAGTGTGCCGATCGGGTCACGCGTCGGGGTATATTCATGAGAGATGTATCCTTGGAATCCCAGATCGGCGATGGCTCGACAAATTCCACGGTAATTCAGCTCTTGTGTATCATCAAACTGATGGCGGCCAGGATTTCCGGCGGTGTGGAAGTGGGCAATGTATTGGATGTTTTTCCGAATGGTGCGGATGATGTCTCCCTCCATGATCTGCATATGATAGATGTCGTAGAGGAGCTTCACGCGCGGGGAATTGACCCGTTTACATAACTCTACGCCCCATGCCGTATGATCGGCCATATAACCGGGATGATTCACCTTACTGTTGAGAAGCTCCAGGCAGAGCGTCACCCCTAAGTCTTCGGCCATGGCCTTAATTTTATTGAGGAAGAGAACGCTGTTCTCTAGCCCTTCCTCGTCCGTTAGACCTTTTCGGTCTCCGGCCAGGACGATGACATTTGGAGCCCCGGCTTCGGCTGCTGCTTTAATGGCAGCGCGCATGCGACGCTCGATTTCCGCATGATACGCCTTGTTGTTGATACCGCGTTTGATGCTGCTGCCACCGGGAACCATGGTCGGTACCAGACCGTACTTCTTAAGGATGGGGAATCGATCCGGGCCGACCAGGTCGAATCCTTCGACGCCCAGCGCCTTGGCGATTCGGCATTTTTCTTCAAAACTAACCTTCAGGCCTCGAAACACCCCCATGCAGACCCCTTGCTTGAGGCGACCGCGCTGAATGACACGGCGGAGGGTTGGCCGGGTCTGCGCATGGGTGACAATGCCTACCGTGTAGGCTCCACCTACAGTGGTCAGAGCACTCAGAAATCGCCGTCGGGAAAATTGATTGTTTGTCTTCATACCAAACGCAGAGCTTATCTTCACCTTAGAAGGCCGGACAAGCACGAAATCTTTGGGGCTTTCACCGGGTTACGTCGTTCTGCTCCTCAGAGCATGGAAGGGAAGATTTTCTACGTGGTGGCCTGGGGGCAAACTGGCTTGGCGTTTCGGAAGAGAAGAGTTTTATTGGATCTGCGGTGGAGAGGATTTTAGTTCGGCTCGGCGAAGAAGGAGGCGATTTAACTCCTGGGCCAGATCGGTCTCATCCACCCCCGGCATCTGGGCCTGAGTCCAAGCCCCTAGTTGCCGCTTCAGTTCATGAATCTGTTTGTCCAAATAACGCAACTCGAGGATTCGAGCCACATCGGCCAGAACTTGACCAGGTTCTAGGATTGGTTCCTGAGCGATAGCCGCTTCGGAGAGGAGCTGGCGGGAATAATCGTCTTCCAACTCTCGATAGAGGGCTGGCAAGGAGACTTTCCCTTCCTCTGAAAGTTTTTTATACAACCGTTCCACAATTACCCGCACCGCGCTGTGCTCAATCCATTCTACCGAAATATGTTCCATCGCCCAGGGGAGTAACTCTGGATCTGCTGCCAGGGCACGAAGCAGCCAAAGCTCGTGTGAAGAAGGCGGCTTTTCTACTGAGGAAGGCCCTCCAGTAGAATCCGACGTTTGGACTTGAAGGTAAGAGGTCATGCGCTGAGCCCCTTGGGCTTGCTCCCGGCGAAGTCGGGTCCATGCCAAACGAACTGCGTCCAGACTCAATCCCAACCGCAGGCTTAACTTCCGAAGCACCGCATCCATTAACGTCGGATCCCGACTCTTCAGTACGGCACTTCCTACCCCCTGGACCACAGCCGTTCGCCCTCGATCTGTCGTGATATCCTCCTGACGGCACCACCAGTCGATCAAAAAATCAAAGAACCCCTGGGCTTCCTCGACCCGAATTTGAAACGCCTCTGGGCCAAAGGACCGGATGAAGCTGTCCGGATCATGAGGTTCCGGCAACACCGCCACCCGAATCGCCAATCCGCTCTCCAATAGCTCATCCAGCGTTCGGAGTGCGGCGCGTTGCCCGGCTGGGTCCGCATCAAAACACAAAACCACCTCCTTCACGTATCGCTGTAGGATCCGACAATGATCGCGAGTCAAAGCGGTGCCCAACGGGGCGACCACATTCTCAATCCCGTTTAAATGACAGCGAATCAAATCAATCTGTCCTTCGCAGATCACCGCCGTCCCGGTTTGCATTAGGGCACGACGTGCCTTGTCGAGCCCGAACAAGAGCCGACCTTTTTGAAACAGAACCGTCTCGGGTGTGTTGATGTATTTAGCGGCCTCGGCTTCCTGGCTGAGGACCCGTCCGCTAAATCCCACGACTCGTCCCTGTTCATCACAGATCGGGAAGATCAACCGGTCCCGAAACCGGTCGTACGGGCCCCGGCTTTCTTCCCGCACGATGACCAGCCCGGCCTGTTCCAGTTCTTCCACCTGATAGCCCTTTTGCTGGGCCCATTCGAGGGTTGTGGTCCATCCTGCCGGGGCGTATCCCAGGCGGAATCGACGGACCGCCTCTTTAGTTAACCCTCGTTCTTCCAGATACCTCCGGGCATGTTCGGCACCGGGATCCTGTAAAAGGAGTCGATGCCAGTACTGCGTGACGTGTTCTAAAAGCTGGCGCAGCCGTTCCCGGGTCCTCTGACTCTGCGCCGCCTGGTCCCAGTCCGGGGACCATTCCAGCGAAATCCCCGCCCGTTCAGCCAACCGTCGAACCGCCTCCGGAAAGGTCAGCTTTTCATACTCCTGAAGAAACCGGAAAACGTCCCCCCCTTTATGACAACCGAAACAGTAAAAGAGTTGTTTGCTGGGGCTGACGTGGAAGCTCGGGGTCTTTTCTTGATGGAACGGGCAGAGTGCCACAAAGCCGGATCCGGATTTCTTCAGGGGAATATAGCTTTGAATGACCTCGACGATGTCATTCGCCGCACGGATCTGATCGATCTTTTCCGGTGGAATAAAACCGGCCATTGTCCGTTGATACCTGATCCTTCCTTCCTTTTCTTCTTTAGAAAGGGAAGATGCATCGAGTTTTGTGGCTTGCAACCCCTCCTTTTGACTCTACGTCCGAATCTGCCCCTGCCCAAATCCGATCCACTTATACGTCGTCAATTCTTCCAGCCCCATCGGGCCGCGAGCCCCGATTTTATCCGTACTGATCCCGATCTCAGCACCCATCCCAAATTCTCCTCCATCGGTAAACCGCGTCGAGGCATTCCAGTACACGGCTGCCGAGTCGACTTCATTCAAAAACTTCTGCGCAGTGGCTTCGTTCCGGGTCACAATGGCATCGGAATGATGAGAACCGAATCGATTGATATGCGCAATGGCCTCTTCCACACCATCCACGATCTTCACGTTCAGAATGAGATCCAAATACTCCTTCCACCAATCTTCTTCCTGAGCCGGAACCAGTTTGGCGCCGGAACTCGCCTGCGCCGGCCCTTGCAGCATCTGAAAGGCCTCAGTATCGGCCCGCAACTCTACCCCTTCTTTCCACAACGCTTCGGCCACCTGAGGAAGGAACGTCGGAGCGATGGCGCGATCGACCAGTAACGTCTCAATCGCATTACAGACTCCTGGCCGTTGACACTTTGCATTCACCGCCAGGCGGATGCCCATCTCCGGATCCGCCTCCCGATCGATATACATCATACAGACCCCTTTGTAGTGCTTGATCACCGGGACGCGGGAACATTCGGTCACCGCCCGGATCAATCCTTCTCCACCTCGCGGAATGCAAAGATCCACGTAATCCGTAAGCGCTAACAAAGCCGGGATGGCCGCGCGATCTGTTGTTGGGACCAACTGAATCGCATGCTCCGGAAACGTAGAGAGGACTCGTTTGCCGGCTTCCACTAGGATCTCTGCCAGGACACGGTTGGACCGAATCGCTTCTTTCCCTCCCCGCAGGATTGTGGCATTGCCGGCTTTAAAGCAGAGGCCGGCAGCATCGACAGTAACGTTAGGACGGGATTCGTAAATGATTACAATGACACCGATCGGCGTGGCCACCTTCCGGAGCTTTAATCCATTGGGACGAACCCGTTCATCCAAGATCCGCCCCACCGGGTCCGGTAATTCTGCCACTTCACGCAACCCACGGGCCATTGCCGCAATCCGTTTGTCCGTCAACGCCAGCCGATCCAACATCGCCTTGGATAACCCGGCCTTTTCCCCCTCGACCAGATCTTCCTGATTCGCCTGGCGGATTCGGTCGGCCTGGGCTTCAATCTGGTTGGCCATCTCGAGGAGACAGCGGTTTTTCTCCTCGGTCGACAATCCGGCTAACGCATGGGCCGCTGCTCGGGCCTGCCGCGCCATTTGTTCCATTTGTTCCTGGAGCGTCATAGCAGAGGGAAGAGTACACAAGGATGGGGGAAATTGGCAAAGATTCGATGCACTGATTTTCCCTCTGCAAATCAAAAAAGCCGCCCCTTTTTCAAGAGGCGGCTTTGGGATAGGGAGATTGCGTTTTTAGGGAAGGCCTACCGGTTTAATCTTTGTCCTCGTGCTCCTCCTTCTCGCGATGCGGAGCTCGATGTCCATATCTTCCGTGTTCCTCCCGCTCCCTACCTTCTTTCCATTCTTTTCTTTCCCTCCAAGCTCGCTCTTTGGATTCTTTGAGAGACTCCCTCAGTTCTTTTACAGCATTGGACAGGCGAGCCACTTGCTCCCGCAGTTCGTTAATCTGGGCCTGCATGGCTGCCATACGGGCACGGGTCGCACGCATTACCCGGCTCATCATCGCTACTGGAGGACGTCTTTGTCCCATTACCGGTTCCCTCATCGGTCCCATCATGGGAGAAGGTCTCAGAGGACGTGGAGGAGCCAGCTCTTCTCTTACCTCTTTGCTTAGTTTTTCTCTTAGTTTTTCTTCTAACTCTTCTGCTTTATGCTGGAGTTTTTCTGCTAACTCATGCTCTCCTGCGGCGTGGAGTTGCTCGATTGCCGCTTTCAGATGCTTCATCTTTTCTAGAAGAGGAGGTGGTGGCGGAGGAGCAGGAGGCATCGGATGTTTTTCTTTCAATTGAGGTCCTTTTCGTGGAGGAGCTGGGAGCGGTCGAGATGCCAAAGGCTGAGGCCCACGGCGATGGAATTCTGGTTTCGGGGCGGGTCGTTGTAACCGAAGGAAAATCTGCTTTCCAGCCGGGCCACGGTGAGAAAGAACGCTCTTTACCGGGGGACCCTGAGGTTCTTCTTTTTTCTTCGGAGGATCTTGAGGGCCTCCTTGAGCAAAGCTCTGCACAGCAAAGACAAAGGCCCCCACTAACACACCCGTTCCAACTAGTTTCCAGATATTTTGCTTTTTCATAGGCTTCTCCTTCCTTCTTCAAAAAAGTTAGACGGGATCAAGATGGAAAAGTTACGAAAAAAGTCCCTTGAACTCTTGATAACCGAAATATATCTACGGCTTGCTTCCAAGGTCTCCTTGAATCTTTGCTGTCGGGTTGTTAAAGGGGATGGGGTGGGAAGATGGGATGATCGGAAAGGGAAAGGAAAACTTAGAGCTCATCCGAAAAAATCGGCTGAGCGGTTTGAATAGAAGAGTTCCCAGGAGAGAAAAACGCCGGATCGAAGGCATGACCGCAACAGGTTGGGGGATAAAGGAAGGAATTTTTTGCGGCGGCTTGAGGACAAGCCGCCTTACCTTTCCTGGGCATCCGAAAGCCATGTTGCGGTAGGGCGTGTTGTCTTCAACGCGCCAAATATAGAAAAAATTGGCTACCCTTTTTCGGACAAGTTCTAAAACTTATCTTGGAAAAAGAAGAGAATATTTTTGGGTAATGGGTAAAGAGAGCTTAGGTTCTTTATAAAATCATGAGAAATTCTTTTTCATTAAATCCTGATGATTCAGTGGGCGGATGGCTGGAACAATGGCTTCCACCCCGAAGGTTTTTTCTCTTCTTGGTAATTTATCTACTTGTGCAGGTCCTTTCTCGCACGGTGGCCTCACCGATTTTGGATTTGGATGAAGCGGAACAGGCCTTTAATGCCCAAGCGCTGGCTCCCGGCTATGGTCCTCAGCCTCCGCTTTATTCCTGGTGTCAGTATCTGGCC
>CAZBKV010000046.1:6604-10933 GCA_964492575.1 uncultured Verrucomicrobiota bacterium
CCTCCTTTTTGGAAAAAGCATCACGGCGTTAATCGGGCTCAAGGCAATCTTTTTGATGGGATTGTATGGGATGACTTATCGAGTGGGATGCCTTCTTAGCGACAGGCGAGCAGGGGGGATCGCAGCGGTGATTTCTCTTTTCATGATTCCTCAGATCTTCTGGGAATCTTTGCGTGATCTTTCCAACTCTGTCCTAGTGACTCTGGCTGCGGTTTGGACATGGTATGCAGTGTTTCGGAGTGTTCGGGATCCGGGACCTCGATCTGTGGCGCTTCTTAGTTTGGGGATCGCGATGGGGATTCTGGCCAAAGTAAATTATCTAATTTTTTTAGGCTCGTTAGGGTTGGTGTGGGCCCTGCGGCCGCAGCTTCGGCAGAAGATCGGGTGGAAGATATGGGCTCTGTCGCTCTTCTTTGGTGTGGCCATTGCGGCTCCGTATCTGGATTGGTTGATTCGGCATCCAGAGATGGGATTCTCCAGCGCTTCCAAGATTGACATGATGGGGATATTTCCGGGGGTTGATCGAATGGCCGCGGCTTTTCTCAATTTCTTGAAAGCGGTCTTTACCCACCTCTGGCTCCTGGTTCTGGTATGGTTTGTCCTGCTGGGAAAGAAAGCCTATGGGCTATGGACGGCCTGGAGAGATGGGAACCTGGAACGCCGTTGGCTGATAGAACAACCGTTGTGGGCTATCGGGATTTTATGGATTGTTATGACCGTGACCGGGGCGATTGGATTCCGTGACCGCTGGTTATTACCGATCTGTGTCGGGTTACCGATTTACGCTGGAGCCGTTGGGATTCGCTTTTTAGGAAAACGAAGTGCGATCAGTTTACTTGTCTGGGGAGCGTTGGTCTGCCTCGGGGTCACATTGGCGTATCCGGCCCGATTTGCTTATCCGATTCGATTCCGTCAAATGCGTTTAGCACTCCCGGTCGACGAGGCTGCTCGAACGCTACGACGAATCTATCCGGAAGCCAGAGTTATTATCACCGACGATGTTTGGTTAGCGGGCAACTTCACCTTAGCCCCGGAAGGTTTTCACACTGTAGTGCTGGGGCGGCCGGTTCTGGTCCCTGCTCGATTTCGTCCTGCGCTAATCGTTTGGAACTTAGATCGCTCCGAAGATCCGCCGAAGGAACTTCTCCAATTTGCCGCTCAGCTCACGCGTGGGCAGCTCGATCAAAAAGCCGAGCAAATCCTTCGTTTTCATCGGAATGCCCCCCACGCCCCTACGCTTCGACTAGGCGTGATTCCAATCCGCATGGCTTGGTAGAGGATCTGGCTGAGCTGTTCTTCTCCTTTTCCCAAAGATTAGCGGCGAACCAGGATGACCCAATCCGGGGTTACCGTCGAAGGGGGTCTTCCTAGCGCAGCCCACTTCCCACCCTGAATGGTTTTTATGCGGCCCTGCTGCAAGGGACCTCCATGTTTCGGATCGTACCAATCTACTCGGAAACGTCCCTGTACGGTCCGCAGGTCTAATTGGACCGATCCAGATTGAGGCAGATAAATCACGTAAACCTGACCGACCCGGGCCAGGCAATGGGTTCCGTTCGGACCGCGGACCAGGTCATCTCGATTCTCCATCTCCCAGAAGGGAATGTGGTTTTGAAACAGAAACACGTGGGCATAGTGACACTGGTCCCACCATTGATCCCGCGTATGGAAGTCCTGACAGGTCAAATCGGAATTCGGGTATTTATACCCAAAATAGCTCTCAATCCCGGCCCCGCCGGCCATGAGATTTCCCCAAAGGACCCAACGACGGACCCGGTCGTGTCCTGGATCGGCATCATCGGGTGGGATCCCGATGGTCGGAGGATTCTGCTCGTCATTTGCAACGACCCACGGTTTTCCGCTCTGTTCGGAACGGCGTCGCCACGTCAAGGTATCCCGGAAGACCGATCGTGCGGGACTTTGCAGAGAAACCCCGGTTAAAAACGAGCGATTTCCCAGAAGCGGGGTGTAGATCTGGTCTTTCGCTTTCGGATAGGTGTGCAAGACAATCGGATGACGGTAGGGATCGTGTTCCCAAAAATACCAAGCAAAGGCCCGACGCTGTTCGGTGGTGTTTGTATTCTCCTCGCCCAGGTTCCAATTTAACGCCAGGTGGTGAGCAAAACGTGCAATCAGCTCCCGATAATAAAGTTTTCGTTCGGGGCCCAAGTCGCCTCCATCCATCTTTTGGTCGTTTTCCTGTTCCTGGAGCTTGAAGTGGAGATACAGTCCCATCCGATCTGCATACGAAAAAATCCGCTCCCATTGATCCAGTTTGGAGACATCAAATCGGTCGTGCCAGACCCCGGTCTCCCAGCGATGATCTTCCGGCAAGGCTTCATATTCACGAATCGGAACGCGCAATCGATGCGGGAACACATTGTCGTCATCCCCATCCAAACTAAAGGTCAGAAACGAAACGGCGTTCAAACCTTTGCCGGCCAGGTATCGCAGGGCTCCGAGAAGTTCGGTTCCTTTCCCCTTGGCCCATGTACACGGTTGGGCTGTAGCAGGATCAAAATCTCGAGCATGAGACGTCCAACTCTTTCGTCGTCCTCCTACATTCGGAGTGGCGTCGAAATCTTCGTATGCCAGGAGATTTTCCGGGGCATCTGTCCCGATCTTCCAGAAATATTCCCCGCTGTCATGAAATCGAAGAAAAGCCTTTCCGACATACTCCAATCGGCCTCGAGCCCGGAAATCCCGTCCCTTTTCCTTGGAGGGAGCGACAAAGAAGGATCCCTGCAGTCCATCAAACCAAATCGGTTTCCCCGCCCGAGGATCCTCGCTGATGGCCACATCCGGCCCTTGTCGAAACGAAACCCGATAGGTCCACCAGCCTGTTTCATCCGGTGCAAACCGTACGGCCCAGATTCGTCCTTGATCCGCTCCGGTGTCCGCCGCTTTTCCATCCGCGGCGAAAAATCCCGGGACCTTATAAGTCTTGCCCGACTTCTGATGCGTAAACCACACGATCAGTCGAAAGTCCCGAAACGGATTGGGCGTGCTCAGCTCAGATGAAACTTCGGGAGCCTGGAACTGAAGTTCGATCTTATGCCACTTTTGGCATTTGCCACAGATTCGAACGGTCTGCGCTCCCCAGACTCGACCCCCTACCAGGAGAATGATTCCCAACCCGAGCAGTCGGTTCCATCGGATCCATCGCCCATGTTGCTTCATTCTTCTTGTTCTTGGATCCGCAAGACCTGTCCGTCAATCCGAAAAACCACTTGAGGGCCGAGCGCCAACCAAGGACCGATCTCCGGATGCTGACGTAGGAGGGCAAAATATTCCTCCGAACCGAACCGGATCGTCCGAGCCTGCTGAATCTCTGTGGGGGTCAAATCGGTCTCCACCCAAACCCCGTCTCGGAGTCGGAAACTTCGCCCCCCGATATACCGCACCGTCTGGAGAAGGGTTTGAAAAGCTTTGCTGGAAGTCTGCCCTTCCGGTGTCATCGGTCGGATTTGCCCTCCCGGCCCGAGGATTTTGATCTTGGCTACGGATCGACCGGTCGAAGACGGAGGCTGAACCCCGCGCATGGCTTCGGCGGCACTGGCCGCCATCGCCGCTTCGGGCCGTACCGCCTTCCGCATGACCTGCCCGGCTCGAGCCGCTCCCACAGCTCCAGCACCGCTGGAGGCATGCTGAAAGAGCCGATATGATTGTTCCGCAAGCCGTTGCATCTTTCGATTCGTCTCTAGCTCCGGAAACGTTTGGTAAGCCAGCGGGACACCGCGCCGCGTCTCTTCTTCATGAACCAGATAAGCGGTGTATGGCGTCACAATCCCATACTTCTTGGCTACCCGGATAATCTCTTGAATCAGTTCCGGATTCTTCCCATGCAGACGAATCTGATCCGTCAGATACGCCACATGCCGCGTCGCCCAAACCCGAGGAACAAAAGCATACCGCCGCGCCTGCCGCGGGAACCGCAAAGGAATCCGGATTGTCTCTGCCTTCCCCCTGTGGCGAACGTGGAAAATCACTGTCGCATTTCCCTGGCCCTGGTATTCGCCGGCCAAATCCCATTCTTCCCCTCGGAACAGATCCGGAATTCGACGCGGATACACAAGCCGTACCTTGACCGGCCCCTGCCATTCCAGCTTCACATCCGTGAAAACCGGATCCCGTACCTTGTCAAAGAACCGGGAGAGTTTTACTTCCAGATCTTCCTCCGGAACCACATATTCCGTAGCGCCACGGCCGATCTCCGCCAATTGATCCAACAAGCGGGTATTGACGTCGTATCCGATTCCAAAGAGGAATAACCGTTGCCCTTTGCGGATCTGCTTTTTCACATGTTGGAGGATGCGGGTGATGTCAGTG
>CAZBKV010000046.1:10943-11258 GCA_964492575.1 uncultured Verrucomicrobiota bacterium
CAGTGACCCCAACCGTCGGCCGACCATCGGTTAAGAACACGATGTAACAAGGCCGGTTCTGTTTCTCGACTTCTAAAGCCCGGCGTAGGGCCTCATCGATCGCTGTGCCTCCCCGAGCCGTCAGCTTTTCCAAAAACGAACGTCCACGGGTCAGATGTTCTTTGTCTGCTCGAACGAGCCGTCCAAACAAGGCCTCTGCCTCGGAACTAAACCGGATGATCTCAAAACGATCCTCAGGCCGTAAGGTCTCCAGTCCATATCGCAGCGCCTTTACCGCTTGCTCCAACTTCCCCCCGGCCATGGAACCCGAAGTGT
>CAZBKV010000047.1:0-9874 GCA_964492575.1 uncultured Verrucomicrobiota bacterium
GAAGAGAAAGAAGAATGTCCGGAACCGGCAAGCACAGGGGACTTCCACCGGTGGCGCTGATCTTCTACAGCGCCCGAAGGAATCAGTATGGACTCAACGTCCTTGCCGGGGCTTTGGAACCGGAGGAAAAGGAGGGAGTTTGTTCCCTCTTCTTTAGCCGGAATCTGGAAGAAACGCTTACGCTTGGCCGACAGGCCCTTCAAAAGGGGCAACGGGTGTTGGTGGCCTGGTCGTTCATGACCCCGGAATTCCCGGAACGTCAGGCCGAGCTCCATCAATTCCGTGCCGCCTTACGCTCCGATTCCCTCCTCCACTGTTGCGGCGGGCCTCATCCTTCGGCCTTACCGGAAGCGATGCTTCGAGCCGGATGGGATCTAGCCGTTGTCGGAGAAGGGGAAACACTCCTTCGCACCCTGGTTCGTCGACTTGCGCACGATGCCTCGATCGAAGACCTTCCTGGTCTGGCCTGGCGGGCCGATGACCGGATTCATCGGAATCTGCGCGGCCCGGAGATTGTCCTGGATGATTATCTGCCGTTCGCCCCGCGACACCGACGGTTCAATCCGATCGAGATTACCCGCGGTTGTATCTATGCATGTAAATTCTGCCAAACCCCCTTTCTGTTCCGCGCCCGGTTCCGTCATCGGAGTGTGGACCGAATCGTGGAGGCGGTTCGAGAGTTGCAGAAGGCCGGATTGCACGACATTCGTTTCATTACTCCCTCTGCCCTTTCCTATGGAACCGACGGACCGGAACCGGTCTTAGATCGAGTCGAAGAGCTCTTGGACGCGGTCCGCCGTACCCTCGGTCCCCAAGGACGGATTTTCTTTGGATCTTTCCCTTCCGAGGTCCGCCCCGAACACATTACCCCTGCCTCGCTCCGGCTCCTGAAAAAATACGTCCACAACGACAACCTCATCATCGGCGCGCAAACCGGATCGGATCGTCTGCTCCAAATCTCCGGTCGAGGGCATACGGTCGAACAAGCCCGTGCCGCCGTACGCTATACCCTCGAAGCCGGGTTTCAGGCGAATGTGGATTTGATCTTCGGAATGCCGGGGGAGACCGAAGAAGATCGGCGTCAGACCCTTCAATTCGCCCTGGAACTAGTGGAAATGGGGGCTCGAATCCATGCCCATACCTTTTTGCCGTTGCCGGGAACGCCCTGGGCTCGCAAACCGCCCGGTCGCATTCCGGTCGAATGGCAACGGTTGTTTGGTCGATTAAGCGCTGCCGGTAAACTCTACGGTTCTTGGAAACAACAAGCCGAGCTGGCGCAACGGATCGCTACGTATATCGCCGATGAACGCGCTCAGAAAAGCCCAGATTAAAAAGGCATCCATTCAATTTCTGCCCTCAAAGGGGCTGAAAAGGAAGAAGCAGAACGGCCTGTCCCCAGGCCGCCGCAAAAATTGATTCTCATCCTTTGGCGCGCTGAGGACAGCGCGCCCTACCTTTCCATTGCCCTTTCGAACGCCCAGGGGTAGGTAGGGCGGCTTGTCCTCAAACCGCCGCATGAAATTCATTTTCTCCTTTTCTACGGCGCGTTGGAGACAGCACGCCCTACCTTTCTAAAAATTTCTACCTTTCTGAAATTTTTCAGTCGAGGGCGGTTATTTGTCTGATGTCTACCTTTTATTCCTTCGTCATGAGACGATAAAAGGCTTCGGGAGCATGAGATGGAAACGGTTCGGTCCACTCCGTAATCCCGCTCTTGGAAAGGGTGACCGTGCGCACAGGATCCCAGTGGATCAAATCTTTTGAGCATTCCACAACCACGGTTGCCCCGGAAGGTCCAAAGGCCCGTAATCGAAGCCCCTCAGGCTCAACGCTTAATACTTCAAGACGTAACGGTTGCGAGGGAATCAAATGCACCTTCACTAAGGAAGGGAATCCAATCGAACCGTTGACAGCGTTCTGGAGTTGGACTAAGAACACCTTTTCCTGTGTCCGATTCGGATTCTGAAGGATAGGGATTCGGATAGAGCGCTGGGTTTCTCCGGGTGAGAAGATCAAGGTTCCAGCCGTGCTGACATAATCAATGCCGGGTTTCGCCGTTCCACCGGCGATCGTCGCGTAATCTACCAACACCATATCCTTCCATGGTTTGGAGAGACAGACCGGGATCTCAACTTCCCCGGCCTGGCCACGCCACCGGATCTCTGAAGAAAGGAATCGCGCCGTAGGCGGATCGTTGTCTTTGATATAAATCACTGTCTCGGTATAAACTCCCAGCACAGCATTTGTAGGTTCCAGAAGTCGTAAGAAGACCGTTCGATTCGTCTGGTCCAGGGTATTATCGAGAATCATCACCGGGGCAAAGGCTTGCGTTTGTCCTGGAGCAAAGTGAACGAATCCGGTTCCTGGCACATAGTCTAAACCCGGCTGGGCCGTACCATTGGTGACAACATAAGGGACCCATACTTCCATGCCGGATGGTTGGAGCAGTTTGATCGGAATTTTAGCCACCCCGACTGATTCGAGAAATTCCACACTGATTAACTCCACCTGGGCCGTCGTAGGATCATCATCCAGGATTCGAACCCGAAGAGGTGGTCCGGCAATGGCATCTTGCAAAGCTGTAATGCGGACCAGAAACGTCTTATTGGTCTCAACCAAGTCATTATCGAGGATCTGAAGCTGGATCGTCCAATTGGTCATCCCAGGCTGGAAATAAAGATCCCCCCCTGCAAAAACGTAATTGATCCCCGGCTGAGCGCTCTCCGGAACAGTTTCGTAATGAATCTTGGCTAGACGAGTAAAAGGATGGCTTAAGAGAATTTGAACCTGAAACGTTCCGATCTTCTCGGCTACATTGGTCTCTGTCACCGCAAAATGGACAACCGGCGGCGGCGTGGTATCCAGTTGGATGGAGGCCCGAACCGGATCGCTCATATTGCCATAAGGATCCTTGAACTGAACCTCCACCGTCTTCCAGCCATCTCCTTCGCTAAGAGTCCAGATTCGTTCCGAAGTGAGCGGCTCCCAATCGGACCATTCTTCCTCAAGATTCCGAATGCGAACTTGAATGACCCCACCACTATCATCCTCTGCACTAAGCTGAAGGGTGACCACTCGATTGGTCGTCCATCGAGCCCCATGGTTGATGACTACGGTGCCAATTGGAGGATTTGCATCGGTGATCAGGTCTTGCTGAAAAGAATCCATGCCATGGCCATTGGCAACAACCAATCGAACAGGAAACTTTCCGATCGATTCCAATCGATGAACGGGGGCACGCCGCCATGATTGAGTTCCATCCCCAAAGTCCCATTGCCAAAGCCAGCCGGCTATCGACAGATCTACAAATACGACATCCACCGGGGCATTGACATGATTCGTAGATACGAGAAAGAACGCCAGGGGCAAAGTAGGGCCTTCCCCCCACTGCTTCTCTGCAGGAGAAAAACCGCGTTGGACTGTTCGTCCCGGAATGACCCAGGAAACCGTTCCCTGTTGAATCTGCAGATTCGAGGGAATCCCAGATTGAGCCTCCTGAAATCCTATCCATTGTCCGGACCGCGGATCATAAAGAACTCCATACACCGTGTTCCCATAAGTCCAGGCCACCACTCCATCCGCATTCCGGAGATTGGAAACTGAGCCGGCAGGAGCATCCCCTCCCATCCACTTTCCACGGCTTGGATCATAGGTCCGGTAATGAACCTGCCCTGCACCGGTCCAGGCAACCACCCCACTACGAATGCCCAGGTCATAAGTCGGCCCGCTCTCTTCATACTTCGCTATCCATTGATGCTGCAACGGATCGTACGCTGCGTAAAAAACCGTAGACCCACTGCTCCAGGCCACCACCCCATTTGTAGTCTGAAGATTGTAAGTGGGACCGCTGGACCAACGCTGATGGACCCATTGATCGATTCCAGGATCATACACTACAGCACGGACCGCATCTTTCTCACTCCAGGCCACCACCCCATCCACATTCTGAATCCGATACGGAACGGCCGAAGTCTGAAACCGAGCCCAATTCGTCCGGGACAGATCATACAATCGTACAAAAATCTGTCCCCCACTGCTCCAGGTCACAACTCCCTGATTTGTACTTAGATTTGCTGGAACGCCGGTGGAAACCACTTCCTCCACTTCGCGTCCCAACTGTGGGTCAAAAACCGAACAATACAACTGCCCTAAAGAATATCTCACCTGGACCGATTGAAGGCTTGGGGAAAGATCGATCACGGCACCCCAGGCTTGAAACCCGATTCCACACGTCATCACCACCCAAGCCCCTACCGTAAAAGAACGCAGGAATCTCATTTGATTCTGTCCCAACCGACGATTCATCCTTCGCAAACAAGCCATCCTCTCCTTTCTGTTCTGCCCAAAGTACGTCTTTTTCTTCCCCAGATCGAGCAAATTTTATGCCTAAGTTAGCAGCTATCCCCCACGATCGGAATTCGATAGAACCAGCCAAACGCTAGAGCTCATCCGAAAAATCCACCGTCTTAGGACGGCTGCCACACGCCTTTCGGAGACTAGAAGAAAAAACAAATGCGCTGTAGCCAAAGCGTGGAAAAATCGGAAAAAGAAATCCTTCCTCAGCTTTTCCTAATTTTTGAAACAAGCCTTAAAGTTGGATCTTTCAGAAAAGCACTGTCTGAAAACCTTATTCTAAGAAGCGGAAAAAAGAAACCCCTCTATAAGACCCGCTTAAACCGAATGTCTCTTCTCGAACCTTTCGTCAAACTCACCGCCATGCGATACGGTCTGAAAAGGAAACGGATTGGACTTCTTAGCCTGTTTTGGATCTTTCCTATATGGGCAGGGCTTCGAATTCAGCCCCTTCAACCCCCACAGCTCGGAAACGTCCTCGAGTTCCGGATCGATGGCCTTCCTTCGGTTCACAATCCGTTTGATCCGGAACAGATTCAAGTGATCGGCCGATTCATCGGTCCTTCCGGCCATGTTTGGATTCAACCCGCCTTCTGGTATCAAGATTATCAATCCAAATTGGTTCGGGGTCAGGAACGACTCGATCCCATTGGAAAACCCCACTGGCGTCTCCGCTTTACACCCCTCCAACCCGGCCGATACACCCTCCAAGTCCAGGTATCCCTTCCGAACCATCCTCAGCAAAAATCCTCCATCCTCTCCTTTTCTGTCTCCCCATCTTCCCGACCAAAGGTCCACTTCGTCCGTATTCAACCAGAATCTTTATTTCTTCAAACTGTTGATGGACGTCCCCTTCCCCTCATCGGCCACTGTCTCTGCTGGCACCACCAACGCGGCACTTATGACTACCGCGACTGGTTCCATGCCATGGCCCAGGCCGGAGAAAACTTCGCCCGACTATGGATGTGTCCTTGGGCATTTGGTTTAGAGACGGAACCGGGGACCCTCAACCATTATCGGCTCGATCGAGCCTGGCAACTGGACCGGGTCTTTCGCATGGCTGCCGCTCACGGAATCTATCTCCTCCTCTGTCTGGACTATCATGGGATGTTTCAGACCCGACCCGACTACTGGGGTGGGAACAACCTCTGGCCTAAAAATCCTTACAACACATCCCAAGGCGGCCCCTGCCAGACACCCGATCAGTTCTTCACCAACCCAAAGGCGCAACAACTCTACCGCAAACGGCTCCGTTACCTCATTGCCCGGTACGGTCCTTTCCCAAACCTCCTCGCCTGGCAATTTTTCAACGAAATCGATAATGTCTACCGAAATCTCAACCCAAAGCACGTCGCTAGCTGGCACCAACAGAACGCTGCCTGGCTCAAACAGCACGACCCCTGGCATCACCTCGTAACCACAAGTCTAACCGGGGGAAGCATCCGCCCTGAAATCTGGCGTCTGCCGGAGTTGGACTTCGCTGTTTACCACTCCTACAACCTCTCCGATCCGGCTGCGAAACTCCCCCAGATCATCCAATCCATTCACCATCAATTCCGTAAGCCCATCCTCGTCGGAGAATACGGAACCGACTGGCGTGGCTGGCGCCGGGAGCAAGACCCCTACCTACGCGGTTGGCGTCAGGGCCTCTGGGCTGCTGCCCTGGGTGGTTCAATGGGGACCGCCATGTCCTGGTGGTGGGAACAAATCCATCAACAAAACCTCTATCCCTATTACGCAGCCCTCCATAAGATCCTCAGCCGAACCGGTTGGGGTGCCTCGGACTGGAAACCGATTCGTTTCCCCTCAACCCCTTCCTCTTCGAACTCCGCCTCCTCAAGTCAGGCTTCTGCCTCGGCGTCGACCCCAATCACCTGTGGATTACACCGCGATGGAGAAGCCCTGCTCTACGTCGTCAATCCCAACATCTCTTATCCCCGAAACGCCCGTTTGGCTCAGCCTCCCCAGCTCACCCATGCCGTCCTGCGAATCCCTAATCTAAAACCCGGGCGATGGAGCGTCACCTGGTTCGATCCAACCACCGGCCGCGTCCATAGTACCCAAAAGATCATCAGCCACGGGCCCTCTCTTCGCCTTCCCATCCCGCCATTCCGCGAAGATTGGGTCGGATGGCTCGTCTTTTCCCCAACGAACAATTGCCATCAACCTAGCCCCTCGGCTCAATAAGGACACGATGAGCGACGCAGATGTCTTGGTCATCGGCGCTGGACTGGTGGGATTGGCCACTGCGTGGAAGATCCAACACCGATTCCCCCAGGCCCGCGTCGTAGTGTTAGAAAAAGAGGATCGAGTCGGGGCCCATCAGAGCTCCCGAAACAGCGGGGTCTTGCATGCCGGCCTCTACTATCGGCCCGGTTCTTACAAGGCACGCCTAGCGGTCCGCGGAATCCGGCAAATGGTTGCGTTCTGCGAGAAGGAAGGCCTCCCTTATGAAGTATGTGGGAAAATTGTAGTGGCTACCCGACCCGAAGAACTGCGGCGATTGGACGACCTCTTTCAACGTGGTATGGCCAATGGGCTGCGCGGCCTCCGGAAACTCAACATCCATCAAATGCGACAGATTGAGCCGCATGTTGGCGGACTGGCCGCCATTCATGTGCCGGAGGAAGGCATTGTCGACTTCGGCATGGTCTGCGAACGGCTGGCCGAACATGTCCAGGAAGGCGACGGCCGAGTAGAACTCCAGGCCAAAGTCTTTGCTATTAGCCGTCGTTCCGGGGAATGGGTCGTTGAAACAACCCGTGGAACCTTTATCGGGCGATGGCTGATTAACTGTGGGGGACTGTACACCGATCGAATCGCCCGGATGGCCGGGCTCCGGCCAACCACCCGTATCATCCCCTTCCGCGGTGAATATCATCGGCTCAAACCGCACCGACAACACCTGGTCCGAAACTTAATCTATCCGGTCCCGGACCCACGGTTTCCGTTCCTGGGCGTTCATTTCACCCGCCTGATCCACGGAGGAATCGAGGCCGGGCCAAACGCTGTCTTAGCTTTCGCCCGTGAAGGTTATCGTTTCTGGCAAATCCGATTGCCCGACCTGCTGGAAAGCCTGAGCTTTCCCGGCCTGTGGCGATTCCTGTTCCGTTACCCTCAGATGGTCAAAACCGAACTTCTCCAATCCTTAATCCCCCGCCGCTTCTACCGTGCACTCCAACGTCTGGTTCCTGAAGTTCAGCCCGAAGACTTCGAACGCGGCGGTTCAGGCGTCCGTGCTCAGGCCATGCGACCAGACGGCACCCTGGTCGAAGACTTCGAAATCGTCCGTGCCGAACACGCCCTTCACGTCCTCAATGCTCCCAGCCCTGCCGCCACTGCCTCCTTGGCTATCGGTGAGCACATTGCCGCCGAAGTGGAACTGTAGGACCGGCCAACCGGCTTGAAAGCTTCATTCGAAATCGACGGGCCTTTATTGAGGCACAAATTCCACCGTCTCCAACAGCGGCTCTCTGGAGAACGAATTCACTCCAACGGCCAAAGTCAGCCCTGCTCATAAAACGCAGGAAAAACAAAGATCTTTGCCCCTTCCCCGACTTTCTGTTACCAGCAGGCCACAAAGAATGAGCTTCGAATCCGGACAGATTGAAGGGAGAAGGATTTTTTCCTCGTCTTTTCTCAACAAAGGCGGGATCATTTTTCGCTGTACTACACAAAAATGGGATTTGCTCGTTCCTGCAGAGAAAAGATTGGAGAACGAACCATGAAATCGAAACAACTAACCCGACGGCAGTTTATAGGGAGGACGATTGCAACCGGTTTTGCTGCCCCGTTCTTGCTTCCCTCCCACATCTGGCAGGCCCGCGGCGGGGCCTCACCCAATGAGAAGATCGTGATGGGAGTCATCGGAACCGGCAAACAAGGACGGTTCTTGATGCAGAAGTTCCTCGGCCACCCCTGGGTCCAGATGGTGGCAGTTTCCGATGTCGATACAACTCGGCGAGAACATCATCGAAAGATGGTAGACGATTTTTACTCCACCAAGACCGGTCGCCCATACCGCGGCTGCAAAGCGTATCCAGACTTCCGAGATCTTTTACAGCGAGACGACATCGACGCTGTCATCATTGCTACGCCGGATCACTGGCATGCGTATCAGGTCATCTTTGCGGCAAATCAGAAGAAGGACATTTATTGCGAGAAACCTCTGTCTTTAACGATCCGGGAGGCGAAGCTGATGGTAGAGGCTGTGCGCCGGAATCAACGGGTGTTCCAGACCGGATCGATGCAACGGTCGATGCGGAGCTTTTATCGGGCTTGCATGTTGGTTCGAAACGGAGCCATCGGAGAGATCAAGGAAATCTATATCTCTGTCGGCGGACCTAGCCGTTGGTGCGACTTGCCGACGGAGCCGATGGAACCGGGGCTGAATTGGGACATGTGGTTGGGGCAGGCACCGTTGCGCCCCTATAACTCAGTCCTCAGCCCTCGCGGGGTCCACGACTTCTTCCCCAACTGGCGGGCGTATCGGGAGTACTCCGGCGGAGGAATGACCGATTGGGGGGCTCATCACTTCGACATTGCTCAGTGGGGATTAGGAATGGACCATAGCGGGCCGGTCGAGGTCTATCCCCCTGATGGAAAGCAGTTTAAATATCTCACCTATCGGTATGCGAATGGCGTACTGATGTACCACGGCCGGTTGAAGGGGTATAACTACGGAGTGGTCTTTGTGGGAACGAAGGGCAAGATTTGTGTGGATCGGGGTCGATTCCATTCGGAGCCGGAAGACCTGTCGAAGGTCGATCTGTCCAAATTGCCGATCCAACTCTACCACAGCACCAATCATTATCATGACTTCTTGCAAGCGGTCCGGAAACGCAGCCGACCGATCTGTGATGTAGAGATCGGAGCCCGCTCGGTGACAGTCTGTCACCTGGGAAATTTAGTCTACTGGAACAAGCGAATGGTTCGTTGGGATCCGCAGAAATGGGAATTTGTGAAAGATCCGGAGGCCAACAGCTGGCTGGATCGAGAGAAACGGGATCCCTGGAAGCTAGAACCGCTGTTAGGATAACCAAAGCAGTTCAAGTATGTTTTCTCGTCCACCGTCTCGACGACGGTGGATTTTCTTTGTTCATGATGCGCCTGCTTTGACTTCCAAACACGTAAGTAGCTAAAGGGGTCTTTTACCAAAAGAGGACATTGTGAAAGAAGCAGAGGGAGTGGGAAAAGATGGACAGCCCTTGATCCAGGTTTGCCAACGTGCTGTTTTGTCCTCTATATTAGTGTTTATGGCGATAAGGAGCCAACTCGGGGCGATGCTTGCGGGCCTCATCCTTTGTATCCTTTTAGGATGTGGATGCGGTGGATTTGTCGCTTCCCCCTCTGTGAGCCCGGCGATGTTCTTTCTCCAAAATGATCACGCCCCGATTCATGCCCCTGTCGCTGAAGCACCGATGATTCCAAAGGACCCCGAAACCTGGTCGCTGGCAAAAAGAAATTAAACGCTTATGCGATTTCCGTTGGCACTTTCCCTCCGGATGGCACGCCACATCCT
>CAZBKV010000047.1:9884-11203 GCA_964492575.1 uncultured Verrucomicrobiota bacterium
TCCTGAAACACAGGATGCGGGGCTCCCGATATTTTGCTCTGGTCCTCCAATTAGAACCGCTGCATCGGTGCAACTTAAGTTGCACCGGATGCGGCCGGATCCGCGAATATGCGGATACCTTAGACCAGATGGTTCCTCTGGAACGCTGCCTCCAGGCCGCCGAGGAATGCGATGCCCCGATGGTCTCCGTCACCGGCGGAGAACCGTTGATCTACCCCGACGTCGAGCGGCTGGTCCAAGGACTGCTTCAACAAGGCCGGATCGTTTACCTCTGTACCAACGGCCTCCTGATGCGCCGCAAATTGGTCGATTACCTCACCGCCATCTACCACCCCGGCATGGAACCTCAACTGACCCGCTGGGTCGAAGACGGTCTGATCACCCCCCATCAGGCCCAGCGAATCCAACAGAAAAAAGATGTCCCCGCAGTGGTCATCCGGCCCACCAAGTGGATGTACTGGAACGTCCACCTCGACGGCATGGAACAGACGCATGACCTGGTGGTCGAACGCAAAGGGGTCTTTCGGGAAGCCTTCCTGGCCATCCGGTTAGCCAAAGAGCTCGGTTTCCAGGTGGCCATCAACACCACCGTCTACCGCGAAACCGATATGGACGAGGTCGAACGGCTGTTTGAATTCTTTGCTGCCCTGGGAGTAGACGGCTATACCATCAGTCCCGGCTACGACTATGACGCAGCGAAAAAGGACATAATCCAACGCCTCGGCAAACGACCGGAAGAGTTCTTCCTCACCCGTTCCCTGGTCCGGCAGAAGTTCGCTCATATCGAAGAGTGGGGACGCCGGTTTAACATCTTCGGCACCCCGATCTATCAGGAATTTCTGGCCGGCAAACGGGAGTTGACCTGCACCGCCTGGGCGATTCCGACCTTCAACGTCCGTGGCTGGAAATCCCCCTGCTACCTCATGACCGATGCCCACTATCCTACCTACCAGGAGATGCTGGAAAACACCGACTGGGACCGCTACGGCGTGGTCAACGGCAAGGCTCGCGATCCTCGCTGCGAAAACTGCATGACCCATTGCGGCTACGATCCTACCGGAGCCCTCAGCCCCCATTGGCGGGATATCCTGAAAAATCTCTCCTACAACTTCGGCCCAAAACCCAGACCAAAAATTCGTCCCGACGTCCAGGCGGAAGTGGAACGCTACATCCAAGAATCCCGACAGCGAGCCCGCCGTTCCACCAGCCCTCCCCACCCCCAACCAACCGCCAACACAACGGTTGACGCCTCGTAAGTTCCACCTCAAGGTTAGTCCCGATCGAGAGAGGAACAAGACGCTATGCGAAAGACACTCTTT
>CAZBKV010000048.1:0-6796 GCA_964492575.1 uncultured Verrucomicrobiota bacterium
CGGCACCACATCAATCATCCCGGTTTCCAAGGCCGGAGCAATTTCTGAGGTTTCCGCCAGAAGGTCAGCGGATGCGTCCAATCCACCGAATCGGTTTCTGTACTGACCTCTTGAAAGAGCGTCACTGCTTTGCTGGTTGAGAAGATTTCCGCTCTTCGTATTCCTTCATCAACTGGATGGCTTTATCGAAAATATCAGGGGGGATAATTGTGCCTCGAATCTGGGGATAAACCTTTAGGGCTTCCCGGCGCCAGAGTTCTACCGTCTGGGGATCCAAATGAATTACCTTTAGCCCACGCCGTTCCATGGCTTTCACCGCTTCTTCGGCCTCGCGACGGCCTTCTTGTTTGATCTCTTCGCCGATCCGTTCTGCAACTTCTTTCAGTTTTGGCCGTAAATCGGCAGGGATCTTCTGCCATGTGTCTTTACGAATGATCAAAGCCCCAATCAATGGAGCCCAATTTAGATCCAACATGTATCGTGCTCGTCGATCGAGTTGGGAGGCTAGAATAAAGATCGGGGGAGCCGGCACCACATCAATCATCCCGGTTTCCAAGGCCGGAGCAATTTCTGAGGTTTCCAGCGGAACGACGTGAAACCCATGGGCCTTATACAACTTCACGGTCTTGGGATCCCCGGCCCAGGTAAACAACTTCAGCTTTTTAAGCTCTTCGGGTCGATAAATTGGTTTGGTGGCAAAAAAGCGGACCCACCCGGCGTCGGACCAAAACAACACCACAAATCCCTTGGCCTCGATTCGTTTCTCCAACAACGGATGGAGTCGCTTGCCAATGTAATCCACCTCCTGGAGGTCTCGAAATCCCATCGGAAAACTTTGAAGTCCTTCCACGCCCTTCTCGATTTCTGTCAACCCCACCGCGGTCAACATGGCCGCCTGAATCGCATTCAACCGAAGAAGCGAAACTGTTTTGGCTTCCCCACCGAGTTTTCCATCGGCATAGATGATCAAGTCGACCTGGCCATGGGAAAGCCGTCGCCATTCATCCCGTAGCTTTAGAAGACTTTTGTAATAACTGGTCCCGGTTTGGGCCAGAGTGGCTAATTTGATGCGGACTCGCGCCTGGGCGGAGAACGCCCCTCCGCTCATCGCTGCGATGAGCCATCCTACCGCCACAATCCAACCGACTCGTTTTGTCTTCATCCCTTCAAACCTTTACTGTTTTCGTTTGGGTTGCGAAGCGTTGGAAGGAAGGATCAAGAACAATTCTTCCTCTTTTTGCAAAAGACGTCGGGCGCGGCGTTGCATCACTAGATTCATCAGCCGATTTTGGGGGCAGAGATCCGGATCGATGGCCAACGCCTGCCGCAAAAGCGTCTCAAATAATTGGACGTTCTGTGTCTGGACCGCTACTGCTTCGGCCATCGTCACAAACGGTGCCGCATCCATCCCTTTGCTCAACAACACCGCCCGGCGGAAATGGTTCCAGGCCTTCTGCACCGCCTCTTTCTGAGAACCTTGAATTTGAGCCATATCGTACTGGATTAGGAACGTCTGCAAAGCCCCTCGTCCCCAGTCTGGGTCCAAGGCCTCGGCTCGTCTCACCAACGCATCCAGTTGCGGCAGCTCCGAAAGCGTCATCGGATCATCCTTCGAGAGGGAAATCAAAGCTCCCCATGCCACAGCAGACCAATAAATCCAAGGCATATCCGCCTTGGTCAGTTGCTGAACCGCATTTGTAGGGTCCTGCTCCAGCGCCTGACGGAATCCAGGATGCCGCACCTCCAATCCTTGAAGAAGATATCGTAACGCTCGACGATAAAGCCGGACCGCCCGACGGCGGAGATACGCCGCCTCCGCAAAGTTGGTCTCCTCCACTGCATCGGCCCGGTCCTGAACATAGGCGTAGGCATACTGGACAAAGGCCGAACCGGTCGAGAGGAGGAGGTCCGGATTCTTCGGATCCTGGGCCAACAAAACTTCCTGAAGTTTCAAAGCAAACGGTAAGGCCTGCCCCACCAATTCCGGATCATCATCGGAAGCAAAGACCGCAGTGGTTTGCGGGCCTGCCAAAGACCCCGCCGCCTGACGAACCAATGCTTTCTGAACTGAACACCCCCCAACCAAAAACAAAAGACAACCCAATTCAATCCACCTGCCCCATCTTTTGGATTTCTTTCTCCAAGATCGCTTCTCTTCTCGTGCTCTCTCTTTCATGGGACAAGAATTATATCGGAACGGCGAAGTTCTTCTGTTTTTTCATTCACTGCTTCAAACTTAAAGAGAAACGCGAAGGTTGTGAAGAGATTCGCGAAAAAAGCATTCATAAAAGAAGAGAAGAAAAAACCTCTCTTCGGAGGATAAAGATGTCATCGATTCAAATTACTCTCCTCAGCGGGATGGGTAAGCAAGGCAAAGAAAAAAGGAAAGATAGGGCAATCTACCCTCAGACCGCCGAGGAAAAGGGGAAAATGAAATTTCCTTGCGGCGGCTTGAGGACAAGCCGCCCTACCTACCCTTGGGCATTCGAAAGGGAATTGGAAGGTAGGGCGCGCTGTCCCCAGCGCGCCGGGGAAAAGGGGAAAATGAAATTTCCTGCGGCGGTTTGAGGACAAACCGCTCTGCCTACCAATGGGCATTCGAAAGGGAAGGGAAAGGTCGAGCGCGTTATCCCCAGCGCGCCGATAGAGAAAAAATGGACGGATACCCTTTTTCAGAATAAGCTCTAAGAGAATTTTGCGATGAGCCGGGAAGGAGAAAAAGTTACGGCTGAGAGGATTCGCTCCTGGAAGGGTAGGTCGGAAGGATTGCCTGCGTTGACGGCTTATGACTACCCGACAGCGCGGTTTGTGGATGAGGCGGGGGTGCCGTTGATCTTGGTGGGGGATTCGTTGGGGATGGTGGTGTTGGGGTATCCGGATACGACATATGTGACGATGGAGGATATGCTTCATCATGTACGGGCGGCGGCGCGGGCTCAGCCGAAGGCGTTGTTGGTGGCGGACATGCCGATCCATTCCTACGACGATGAGGGGACGGCTTTACGAAATGCGGAACGGTTTTTGGAGGCGGGTGCTGAGGCGGTGAAGTTGGAAGGAGGGCGTGAAATTTTACCTCAAGTGAGGGCATTGCTTCGTCGGGGGATTCCGGTTTTGGGGCATATTGGGATGTTGCCGCAGCATATTCGAGAGGAGGGTCGGTATCGGGTGAAGGGTAAAACGGAGGCAGAGCGGCAACGGTTGTTGGAGGATGCAAAGGCCTTGGCGGAGGCAGGGGTCTTTGCCCTTGTATTGGAACTGGTGGTTTCAGAAGTTGCAGAGGCGATTACGCAGGCTCTGTCGGTACCGACCCTTGGGATTGGGTCTGGTGTGGGAACGGACGGACAGATTCGGGTGCTTCATGATATTGTGGGGTTATTTCCTTGGTTTCGGCCGAAGTTTGTTCGACCGCGGGCGGAAGCGGGGGAGGCGATTCGGAATGGGATTTTGGAGTGGGTGAGGGCGGTCCGGGAACGCCGTGCGGATGTGTAGGAAAGTTTGATTTTGGGATAAGGCGCGGAGGTCTGGAGTGTTTTAAATAGATCTTTTGTTTTTTGGGAAATAACAAAAAGCCCGTACATACTTATACGGGCCTCGCGAGAAACCACGAGTTCCAACACAGCTTTGTATTTCGGTTTGGCCGTTTGGGGCTGCTTAGACAGCCGCGGTGCTCTTCCGCACAACTAACTCACCCGGAATGACCGCATCCTCGGCGCTCTCTTTGTTGAGCAGGGCTTGCATGATTTGCGCCGCTTTCTGGGCCAGGGTGTCCCATAGCGCCCGTACGGTCGTCAGCGGGATTTCACCTCCGACCGATTCAGGCCAGTCTCCCCAGCCGACCACGCTGAGCTTACCTGGGACATCCACCCCCTTCGCCTTCAAGGCGCGAATCAGCTCAATGGCCAGAGGATCGGTATCCACCACCACGCCGGTGAGGTCCCCGTGCTGGGTCACCAAGGTCTCAGCCGCGCGTTGAGCATCTTCTGCCGTCACACCGCCTTCGATGATCGGACCGGTGCTGCCGAGGTGTTTCTTTGTAGCCGCTTCAAAGGCCTTTTGACGTTCTTGAGCACAGAGGCATTGGGTCGGTCCGCTGACAAATCCAATCTTCTTATGGCCGAGATCGACGAGGTGTTTTACGGCCAGGTCGATTTGTTGGGTGAAGTCGAAGACGGCTTTTGCAGCTGGATGTTGGGGATCAGCCACACCGATATAAACCAGCTGCACGTTTTGGCGGCTGATGCGTTGATAGAGGTTGACCGGACGTTCTATGATGGGAAGAGGCATCAGCCAGATTCCTTCCACTCGCCGGGAGAGGAGTCGATCCACCGCATTCTCCTGCCGTTCGGAGGAGAATTTGGAGGAGACGACGAGCAGCTCTCGACGGCTTTCTTCCGCGCTGGCCTCCAAGGTGTCCAGCAGAGGTCCTACCCACGGCCCGTTAAGGCTGGGTAGAGCAATCCCCAACAGCAGGGTGGTTCGGGTCCGTAGGCCGCGGGCAGTGGCATCGGGCACATAGCCCATCTCCCATGCGGCCTTGAGGACCTTTTGACGTGTCTGTTCGGAGATATCGGGTGAGTTTCGCAAGACCCGCGAAACGGTCATTACCGAAACCCCCACCTTTTCGGCAATGTCCTTGAGACGAACCATACTCATTTTTCCTTTGTTTTGTTTTGTACTGTTAGGACTCATACTCGCACTCTACATTCTACTATCACTTCAACCTCCCATTGTAAGAGAAGCGAGCGTTATAGATTTACAATCCCTCGATTGTTGCCAGTTGACAAGAAAGAAACTACATCTGTTGCGCATTTATTCCAAATTTTTTGTTTCGGGTTGCTGGGGTGGGATCCGATGGGCTGGGAGAGTCGATCCACTCCAGTGGAGTTTTTCTCGTAGGGTTCCGAAGAAGGTCCGTCCTTTGAGATAGATCAGTCGAAACCGATAACGACTCTTCCGGATCACTACCCGGTCTTGCGCGTGAAGTGAAATTCCAGGCTGCCCATCCGCAGAAAAGATCGTCTCTACTCGCTCGCTCAACAATTGCACTTCCACCACAGAGTTTAGACTAATAACCACCGACCGATTGCTCAATGTGTGGGGGCAAATGGGTGTTAACGCAAAAACCTCGGCGCGAGGGGCTACAACGGCCCCTCCAGCCGCTAACGAATAGGCTGTTGAACCGGTCGGAGAACTCACGATTAAACCGTCTCCTCGATATCGAGTTAAGAGTTCTCCATCCACCCGCACATCCAGTTCCACCAACCGAGGCGTGGCCCCCCGGCTGATCACAAAGTCGTTCAAGGCCAAATACCGCGATTCACACTCTGCCTGCCCAGCTCGATACAGCTCCGCTTCAATCAACCAACGCGGATCTTCGTAAACCCTCCCTTCCAAAACTAAAGGAAATACCTGGGAAACTTCTTTCCAATGACAGGCGGTCAGGAAGCCCAAAGTTCCCAGATTAACCCCAAAGACGTAGCGCTCGATCCCAGCAATCTCACGGGCGACGCGGAGCATCGTTCCATCCCCTCCCAGGACCACCACTAAGTCCGCCCATCGCGCAAGCTCACGATCGTCTTCCTCAACGGGGATATGAAATTGTTCTGCCTGTGGGATACTCCGAGCGGTCCGGACCTCCATTCCTAGCTGTTGCCATTCTTGAATGACAAGTTGGAGGACTTCGGGGGCGGGAGGACGTTCCGGATTCCCGAACAAGGCAATTCGGTGGATTGATAGACGCAATAGATTGGACTCTTGGATTGGGTCCATTGTTGGTTATCGAAATCGATCGGATTCAGTTTTCGTTACCTTTTACCTGTTTTTCAGCACTATGTCCAGCGTTCTTTCCCTCTTGAGGGATCAACCAGACCAAAAATTCCTTGTTTCCAGCCGGGCCGGGAAGGGGAGATTCTACGACATCCTTCCATCGCAATCGGGTCTGAGTCCGCACAAACTGTTGCAGATCCTCTAGCACCTGCCGGTGGATAGCAGGATCGCGGATGACCCCTTTCCATCGATCGGCAATCTCTTTCCCGACTTCGAATTGGGGTTTGACCAGAGCGACGATCCAGCCGTCGGGTCGGATCAGTCGTTCGGCGACTGGGAGGATCAGGCGCAGCGAGATAAAGGAACAGTCAATCACGATCGCGTCAAATAAAGTTTCAAAGTCGGTCGGTTGGAGATAGCGGGCGTTAACACCTTCGCGGACTTCGACTCGGGGATCTTGCCGCAAGCGCCAGGCCAGCTGACCTTTGCCCACATCGACAGCGACTACTTGTGCGGCGCCGTGTTGAAGGAGACAATCGGTAAACCCGCCTGTGGAAGCTCCAAGATCGAGGCACCGTTTGCCCTTAACAGATAAGGGCCAGGTTCGAAAGGCTTGTTCCAGTTTGTATCCTCCTCGGCTGACGTATCGTTCCGGTTCGGTAATTTCGATCTGGGCTTCGGTAGGGACGCGAGTCCCGGCTTTCGAGATCACTTGACCGTTCACGCGAACCTTCCCGGCCAGAATCAACCGCCGTGCTCGTTCCCGGCTTTCCACCAGACCCCGTTGGACCAAAATCACATCTAACCTATCGGTCTGAATCTTCATTTGATTGACAGATCTTTTACAAAGAGAGATTTGCCTTTCCTTTTTGTATGAATGCCTTTTTCAGAAATCTCTTCACAAACCTTTATCTCTCTTATTTAAGTTTGAAGCAGTGAGGGGAAAAAACAGAAGAACTTCATAGTGCGGATACGTTTCTTGTCCCATGAAAGAGAGAGCACAAGAAGGGAAACGACGTTGGGAAAAGAA
>CAZBKV010000048.1:6806-9857 GCA_964492575.1 uncultured Verrucomicrobiota bacterium
GTGCTCGTTCCCGGCTTTCCACCAGACCGCGTTGGACCAAAATGACATCTAACCGACTGGCCTGAGTCTTCATGGATGAACCAATCTTTTTAGAGCTTGTCCGAAAATCGGGAGAGATGTTAAGGAAAATCTCTTCTTATTCTCCTTCCACGCTCTGACGAGCGTAGCCCCACAGCAGTAGACGAGGTTCCAAGAGAGCATCGATCGCCTTGTAGCTACGGCCGTAAGGCCGTGAATGATCTTCTTTTCTTCATCCCCTCTTTCCCGGCCACACTCTTACGAGCGTAGCTACGATGGCGTTCGAATCTCAGCATAGCTTCCGCAAACCTTGTAGCTACTGTCGTCAGACGATGGAGCTTCCCCCTCACGCCGTGACGATATCTCTTCATCATGCATCCCGTTTTCCTTTCAGCCGATTTTTTGGATGAGCTCTAGGCATCCGTCAAATAACCCCTCTCTAGAATTGGGTAGATACAAGGGTAGCTTGTCCTCAAGCCGCCGCATTTGATATGACGCAATAGGATATCACGCCCTATATGCATTTTCCTGGGCGGTTGTTTGACGGATGCCTTTGCCTTTCTGCAAAAGGAAAAGGCCGAGAAAAATGTTGGAATCTTGTTCCTTCCTTACCACTCTCCTTACAATTAGACTCGGAGATGGAATAGAACCAGATCGGTAAAGAAGGAAAGGAGGGAAAACCTATGGCAACCAAAAAGCGAGCACGGATCCCGAAGAAGGAGTTTTTTAAGGGGATTCCCAAAATTCAGTACGAGGGACCGGATTCCAAAAATCCCTTGGCCTTCAAGTGGTACAACCCTGATGAGCTAGTGGATGGCAAACCAATGAAAGAACATCTGCGGTTTGCCGTCGCCTATTGGCATACGATCAAAAATCCCCTAGCCGATATGTTCGGGGTAGGGACCGCGGTGCGGCCCTGGGAGGACGGCACCAATTCCATGGAAATGGCCCGGACCCGTGTTCGAGTCGCCTTTGAATTCATGGAGAAATTGGGGGTGGAATATTATACCTTCCACGATCGGGACGTGGCCCCTGAAGGCCGGACGCTGCGAGAAACCAATCGCAATCTCGATGCCATCGTCAAGGTCCTGAAGGAAGAGCAGGAACGCACAGGGATCAAACTCCTCTGGGGAACGGCTTGTCTCTTCTCTCATCCCCGCTACGTCCATGGCGCAGCCACCAGTTGCAACGCCGATGTCTTTGCCTATGCCGCGGCCCAAGTTAAGAAGGCTATGGAAGTGACTCATGAGCTTGGCGGACTAGGCTATGTCTTCTGGGGCGGCCGAGAAGGGTATACCACCCTGCTGAATACCGACTTGAAACGAGAGCTGGATCATCTGGCCCTCTTCCTCCACATGGCCGTGGATTACAAAAAGAAGATCGGCTTCCAAGGGCAATTCTACATCGAGCCGAAACCGAAGGAACCCACCAAACATCAATACGACACCGACGTAGCCACCTGCCTGAACTTCCTCCGTCAGTACGACCTGCTGGACCACTTCAAACTCAATATCGAAACAAATCATGCCACACTGGCAGGGCATACGATGTGGCACGAGCTGGAGATGGCCATTGCCGCCAACGCCCTCGGATCCATCGATGCCAACATGGGTGACATGCTTCTGGGATGGGACACCGACCAGTTCCCCACAGATATTTACCTGACAACACAGATCATGCTGTGTGTCCTAAAGATGGGGGGCTTTACCACGGGCGGATTGAACTTTGATGCGAAAGTCCGTCGAGAGAGTTTTGAGCCGATCGACCTTTTCTATGGTCATATCGCCGGAATGGACGCCTTTGCCCGCGGTTTGAAGATCGCCAGTGCGATTCGGAAAGACGGCCGGATCGAGCAATTCATCAAAGAACGCTATAGCTCCTGGGATACGGGGATTGGGAAACAGATCGAAAACCGCGAAGTCGGTTTTGAAGAATTAGAACAGTACATCTTAAAGAAAGGCGATGCGGCTCCGAACCAGAGCGGACGACAGGAGATGCTGGAAGCCATCATCAACGAATTCCTGTAAAGTCAGATCTTTCTGGAAATAGAATGAACAGACGCCAGGGTGACCGGTGGGGAAGGCCACCCTGGTTTTCTTTTGGCTTTTGCCGAATGACAGTCTGAAAAATCCTTGGCGTCCATCAACTTCTACCCTCAATGCGCCGAAAAAGGAAGGAAAAGCAAAGGTTAGGGTGGCTTGTCCCCAAGCCGCCACATCCTTTTCCTTCTATCCATTCTATCCATGCTCTCACGAGCGTCGCTATATAGAAATAATTTCTCCCTTACAGCTTCCGAAGATCATGGGACCACCGCCGTCAAACGGCGGATTTTTGGATGAACTCTAGAAAAAATGAAAAGATTTCATTTGTTGCCCCGCAGGCTTTTTCTTATGGAATGACGATGCGGTAGAAGCCGCTGGGGGATTGAAGGTCAATGGGGATGGACCATTGGAGAGTTTGGGCTCCGGGGGCGATTTGGAGTTCTACCACAGTTTTCCATTCCGGATCTGTAAGGCGAACTTTGTGTTGGATTTGACAGCGGCGAGCCCCGGGAGCGGTAAAGCGGATGCGAAGGACCGGTTGTTCTCCCCCGATGAGTTGGACGGACTGGATTTGAGGGGGTTGAGGCGGCCCGGCCACTTGGATCGTCACGGTGTCCTGGGCCGTGAACGCTCCATCGTTTGCCGTAAGTTCAAGGAGATAAGTACCAGGTGCAGGGAAGGTGGCCTCGGTGATCCAGGCTTGAGGATCCTGGAATTCGACCTGGGCCGGTCCTTGTTTTTGGGTCCAATGAATCGTGGTAACGCCGGGTGGATTGGGGAGGCCGTCGTCTTGGAAGGAACCTTGGAGCCGGACGGTTCCCGGTGCATCCAACATAAGGTCCGATCCAGCATCAACTGTAGGAGGATGATTGGTTGGGGTGATGGTCCCGATTAGGGCGAGGTCAAAGCTGATGTCACTGCTTCGGGGATTGGCTTGATGGATTTCGGCGGCGATCAAGTTTTTGCCGGGGCGGAGCAGGGTGGGATCGAT
>CAZBKV010000048.1:9867-11172 GCA_964492575.1 uncultured Verrucomicrobiota bacterium
CTGCAGAGCCGCCTAAGGCGCGAAGGGCCCAGGTGTCGTAGTGGATTTCTCCAGAGGGCATGTTGTCCCGAAAGATTTCCGTTCCATTGAGATACACCACTACGCCGTCGTCGCGTTGGACTTGGAGGGTCAGGCTTTGGACGGCCTGGGGATCGTCGACCTGGAAGGTGTGGCGGAAGTAATAAGTGGGATATTTATGATGAGGATCGGGGCCGTAGTGGAGGACGGTGGCTTCATCCCCATCGCCGTAACCGAGCTGGGCCGGACCACTCGGCCAGTCGGAGTCGTCAAAGTCGAGTTGACGCCAAGCCGTACCCTGGTCGGTGCCGTTGTCTAGATATTTCCAGACCGCGCCTTTGGGAATGAACCCATGGGTGGAACCGGTCCGATGGACCTGAACGGTGACCGTATCGGAGACGGTCACTTGCCCGTCCGAAACCCGAAGTCGAAGGACATAGGTGCCGACACCGGGTAGGAAGACCGATGTCTCTGCTTGATTCGGATCCTCAATCACGACATGGCCAGGACCTTCTTCTTGGCTCCAGGTAAAGAAGAGGCGGCCGGGTGGTTGAGGGCGGCCGTCGTCGGTGGCTGTCCCGTGGAGTTTGACCTCGACCGGGAAGGAATCTGCGGTGATTTGCTGGTCTTGACCGGCGTCCACCGTAGGGGGACGGTTCCCGTTATTTTCAATTCCGGGCGAGGGAGATCCGGGACTAGCGCGCCAGTTGGCCGGATCATCTCCAAACCGGTCGGCGTGGATCCGTTCCAGGGACAGCCCGGTTCCGTCTGTATTCGTAGGCCAGGGGGTCGTGTTACTGTAATGGACGACATCCACGTCGATGTACGGGACAAAAACGGTGACTTGGGTTCCATTGGTGTGGACCTCCGGGATGCCTGGTTTTTGCAAGGCCAATCGTTCCCCGTTGTTTTGGAGCGTTCCAGGGTAAGGACCGAAGAGGAGGACGTTGTCCGGCACAGGATAAACCTGTCGAAAGGCCTTCGGCGTGACGCTGCAAACCAGGGCAAGGCCGTGGGGTGGAAGCACGACATTGGTTGGAAATCGGAACCCGACCCCTTGGATCCGCCATGTATTGGTTGGGAAGTCCGGGTGGAAAAGGGGAACCGGTTGGTCGGTGATGTTCATCAGCTCGATGAATTCAGGGCGACCGGGTCGAGGATGATAGTGAATTTCGTTGAGCACGACCGGTCCGACGCGAGGCCCGGTGTTCGGGGCTCCGGGAGTAGGAGTTTTTTGGACCGGGAAGAGCACGGTGCCGACGCTGTTGGTATACCGGCCGAAGCTGG
>CAZBKV010000049.1:0-10914 GCA_964492575.1 uncultured Verrucomicrobiota bacterium
ATAAGAAAAATGGATGGATGCCTCTTTTCGGACAAGCTCTAGCGCTTATCCGAAAAAACCCGTCTTAGGACGATCGGTACAGAGCTTTTGGAAGCTCAGCAGGAGACGAATGCGATGTCGCTAAGATCGTCAGAGCATGGAAGAGAACAGGAAAGAAATCCTCCCTACCCTTCTTCTCAATTCTCGGACAAGCTCTAGGAGGATCACCTCCTGCGAATTACGTCCTTAAACACCGTCCAGGTTCCCGGTTTCCAGATAAGGAAGCAGGCTAAGAGGAAAAGAAAAAGGTTTTCTCCGATCTTACGACAGAACTTGACCACACCGGTGCCACAACCGCAATCGAATTGGATCAGACACCAGGCCAGACCGGTCTGGGTATGAATTGCCGCTGCGCGCCAGGTCACCGCGGCGGTAAAGGCAAAGAGGAGCCCCGCGGTCAGAAGGGCTGCTTCCCGAACCATAATTCCAGAAAGCAACATCAACCCCAGCCCGATCTCCATCCAGGGAAGCACCGCGGCCACAAGATTCATCCACAGCCCCGGCGGGAAAATCTCATAGGCATGGATCTGGCGGAGAAAATCCACCGGATCCCAAGCCTTAATGGTTCCCAGCACAACCAAAACCCCTCCCACAACCATCCGAGCCAGAAGGGCGAGAAGGGCCCAACTGATGGATCGCGTCGGGTGGGATTTTTCTTGTTGGGAAAGTTCCTTCATAAGCCACAGGGATTAGGGACTGGAGGTGTCCGGTCCGGTTTCTATGGGAAGACCGTTCTTTTGCCATTCTGTGAAACCGCCGCGGTAGATGCAAATCTTCCGAATCGGAACCCCGACTTGGATCAAGGTGGCAGCGGCGAACTCGCTTTCTTCACATTGTCCCCCGGTACAATACACCACAATGGTCTGGGCCAAGGTACATAACGGCAAGATGTGAGGCAAATATTGGTCGGCATGATAGTGGTCGAACAGTTTAGCTCCGGGAATGTGACCGGCAGCGTATTGTTCCGGAGACCGAGCGTCTAGGAAGAGAATCAATCCGGCTTCTCGATCCGGGCTCTGCCAAAGGTTTTCGGCCTGTTGAAGATCAATCCATCGCACCGAAGAGGCTGTATTGGTTTCTGTTTCAGAGGCTGGAGGTAAGGAAGAGGCGGAAACGGTTTGGTTGGATCCAGCTTCAGCGCTCTGAGTGGAAGGAGAAGATGGAGCAACAGATTGGGCCTGAGGCTGGGAAGTGGAAACAGAGGAAAGCGTAGGAAAATAATTCCGGGTCAACTGGATTCCGCGGGGGGACACATAATTCGCCAGCAGGCCGAAGAGGATCAGCCCACAACCCAGCATCAGGCTCCGCAGAAGGAGTCGAGTCGTGAGGCAAGGCCTCATTTTGTTTCCCTAATGGGCGGACGGAAGCGGCCGCGAGGGAACGGGGATCGATTTGGGTTTGGCAGGCACGGGAGCCGCCGGTTGGAGAATCGGGATTTTAAATTCTTCATACCCGGCGCGGTCGGTCAGGATCCGAACGAAGGGTTGATCCCCCGCTTTAAGCTGGAGGCCTTTAGGGAAGTCGATAGCGATTCGCCAGGAAAGGTTTCGAACCAATTGAGCAAAGCTGGCCTTTGCACCGGGGATTCCAATCACTTCCACCTTCTTGACCCGGAACGGAACCCCATCATTGGAACGGACCAGAAGGTAGCGTCGGGTTCGGAGGGTTAAAGGACCGGCAGGAAGAATGATCCGATCGCGGTACACTTCCATCCGCGGTTGCACATGCAGAAAGGCATAGACTTTGATTTCCGGAACCTGTTTCGAATTGGTCTTCAGATGGAACGTATCGGCATAAGAGCCTTTGGGATAATGCTTCTTGGGTTGTACGATGAATTGAAATTCTTTGCCTTTCTTCACCTCCTTGAGTTTCCCGACAAAATATCCCTTTTCATCTTCAATACTCAAAATCTTCAACGGTTCCGAAAGAGAGCTTGTAATCGTGATGGATGCGTTGGGAAGGTTGGTCTCATCGACCAACATCCGGAAGTAGGCATACGTAGGCCGAACGGTCACCGGCAACCACACCTCCCCAGTCAGCTTCAGATAAGCCGCTGGCTTGTTGACGGAGCTATTGATGATGGTGATGGATTTGGTGACTCGGCCGGCATAGCCTTGGGTATTGAGTTGGACTGGGATTTTTCCGACACCGCCCGGAGGGACTTCTTTGGGCCACTTCCCCGTAGTCGTACAACCACAGGAGGTGGTAACTGAAGAGATATATAAGGTGGTATCCCCGATGTTCGTAAACACAAATTCCGCTTTCACCAGTTTTCCGGAAACGACTCGACCAAAGTCATAGACCTCTTTTTGAAAGACAATCCAGGCCCCTTTCTTCTTTTTTGCCTGGGTAGAAGAAACCCGAGGATGGGCGACGGTAGGAGGCTTTGGAGGTTGGGGGATCGGCGGAGGAACCGGAGCCGGGGTTCCCGCAATGAGTCTCCCGAACAGACCTCCCACTATCAAACCGATTAGAATCCTTGGTAATCGCGCCATAGATCTTCGCTCTCTCCTCATCCTTGGACTCCTTTCCTCGTTTTTAGAGTTTATTGTGATGGATTCTGTTCGGACAAGCTCAGCACTAGAGGAACCTATCCATTCCGGGACCTCCGGGAGGAGCTCGCAGCGCGTTTTGTCTTCGACCGCCTGGCCTTCTTCCGCCTCCCAGTCCGATAGAGAGGAACGGCCGGTTCAGAAGATGGTTCCTTCGAAGCCGATTCTCCACCTCGCTGGCCGGCTAACCGCTGAAGCTCCCGGATTTGGTCGCGTAACAAGGCCGCCTTTTCAAACTCCAGCTTCTCCGCCGCCTCGTACATCTCCTGCTCCAGCTCACGGATGGTCTCTAAAATGTCATAACTCTCCTCCGCCTCGCGCAGGATCGGCTCTGCCTGCTGTCGTGCCGAACGTTCGACCGACAAGCTCTCCTCAACGGCCCGCTGCACACTGCGCGGGGTGATCCCATGCTTTCGGTTGTAGGTGAGCTGTTTTTCGCGACGATACCGGGTAATTTCCAAAAACTCCTGAATGCTCTTGGTCATGACATCCGCATAGAGGATGACCTGACCATTGATGTGCCGAGCAGCCCGTCCGGCGATCTGGATCAGACTGGTCGTGGAGCGAAGATACCCTTCTTTATCCGCATCCAAAATGGCCACAAGGCTGACCTCCGGCAGATCCAATCCCTCCCGCAACAGGTTGATCCCAACCAACACATCAAAATCACCTCGCCGCAAGGCCCGTAAGATTTCCACCCGTTCAATGGCGTCGATTTCACTGTGAAGGTAACGGACGTTGATCCCAATCTCTCGGAGATAATCGGTCAATTCCTCCGCCGTGCGCTTGGTTAGGGTCATGACCAGAACCCGCTCTTTTCGATCCACCCGTTTCCGGATCTCTTCAATCAAATCGTCGATCTGCCCTTCCAGAGGCTTCACAATAACCTCCGGATCGACCAGACCGGTCGGCCGAACGATCAGCTCCACCACCTCTCCGCCCACCAGTTCCAGCTCATAAGGCCCCGGAGTGGCACTGACGTAGATGGTTTGCCCCTGCAGTTGCTGGAACTCCTCAAAGCTCAACGGCCGATTGTCCAACGCACTCGGAAGCCGAAACCCAAAGTCCACCAAGACTTGTTTCCTGGAAATATCCCCGGCGTACATCGCACGGAGCTGGGGAATCGTGGCATGGGACTCATCAATCACCAGCAGGTAATCCTCCGGCATAAAATCCAGGAGCGTAGAGGGACGGGATCCAGGCGGCCGACCGGACAGATGCCGGGAGTAGTTCTCAATCCCAGAGCAGTAGCCCATCTCCTCCAGCATCTCCAGGTCGTATTCCGTCCGCATCTTCAACCGCTGGGCCTCCAACAATTTTCCTTGTTTCTCAAACCAGGCCACCCGCTCATTCAGCTCTTCTCGAATGGAGATGATCGCCCGTTTGATCTTTTCCATCGGGGTCACAAACTGCGCCGCCGGATAAAAAACGGCCACTTGAAGCTCTTCCAACCGATGACCGGTCAGCGGATCGAATCGGCTGATCCGCTCCACCTCATCCCCGAAAAACTCAATACGAATGGCAAAATCACTATAAGGCGGAAAGACCTCCACCACCTCACCACGCACCCTGAAATAGCCTCGTTCCAGCGACAGGTCATTACGGTTGTATTGCATAGCGACCAAGCGGGCCAAGAGCTGGTCGCGATCCAGGCACTGTCCGACCTCGACCCGCACCATCAATTCTTCGTAATCCTCTCGATCGCCGATTCCGTAGATGCAGGAGACACTGGCTACGACGATGACGTCCCGGCGGGACATCAGAGAGCTCATGGTGGAGAGCCGGAGTCGTTCGATCTCTTCGTTCCGGCTGGAATCTTTTTCGATGTAGGTATCGGTACTGGGGATATAGGCTTCGGGCTGATAGTAATCGAAGTAGCTGACGAAATACTCCACGGCGTTATAGGGGAAGAAACTTTTGAACTCGGCGTAGAGTTGGGCGGCGAGGGTCTTGTTATGGGAGATGACGAGGGTGGGACGCTGGACCTGAGCAATGACATTCGCTATCGTGAACGTTTTTCCGGACCCCGTTACCCCCAGCAGGACCTGATGTTTCTTCCCCTCACGCAGGCCCTGAACCAATTTCTCAATCGCTTGCGGCTGATCCCCCGCCGGTTCGTATGGTGCCACCAGCTTGAACATCTTCCCCCAACACTAAGCCGATCCTCCCCCACGTCAATGCCCTATCCCACAATCCTTTTTCTCGCCCTGCCTCTTCAATAGGCTGAAAACCTTCGATGAAGCCCCGCTCGAAAGATCATGGGTTGGAAAGAAGACCATCCCTTTCCTTTTCGCGGGCCTTAGCGGTGGCTGGAGGGACCGCCCCTTCGAACGGCAGCGACTTGAAGGAGTAAATCTAGGGTCTCCCGGGCATTGCGTTCTACAGGGAACCGTTCCGCAACCTTCCGCGCTGCCACGCTCGCCTGTTTCCATCGATCCGGAGCCATAAACCATCGGACCCCTACCGCAAGTTCTTCGACCGAACCGGCTTCCTCAACCACAAACCCGGAAATCCCTTGCTCGAGGATTTCAGCAACCCCGTTCTGCCGAGTCGTAACGACCGGTAGTCCGCTGGCCAAGGCCTCCAGACAGACATTCGCAAACGGATCGTAAATCGTCGGATGTAACAAAAGATGAGCCTGTGCAAAGACCGGACGTAGGTCTAGGTCGGATCCTAAGTATCGAATTCGATGGGCTACCCCCAACCGAGCGGCCAACGCTTGATACGGCTGGATTCGTCCTTTCCCCACAATCCAAAGCTGCGCTTCCTTCGGTAACCGGGCGAAACATTCCACCGCAAACCGCAAACCCTTCCGTTCAAACCCACTCCCCACAAACACAATCCGAAACGGAGTCCACTCCTCCTTTTCTACCGGTCGGAAGTGGCGAAGATCCACTCCATTGTAAATCACCCGAATCCGATCCTCCGGAAAGAAATAAGTCGAAGAAATCTCCCGTTTTACCCTCAAAGAATTGGCAATCACCCATCCGGTGCAACGCGGGGAAAACATCCGCCGTTCCAATCGAAGCAAAACCCAATGCAGCGGATCCAGCCGAATCGCCAGCCGTTTCCACCAGGGGACATACTTCATCCGTTCCTCCAGCCAACTTCGATGGCATCCCCCACCGGCTCGGACGACATCTTGCTCGATGGTTCGTTCCAGGCTCAGCACCACATCCGGTCGAATCCGTCGCACCGCCTTCCGTGCTCCCAAAGCAAAGGAAAGGACACGAAAAGGGGAAGCGAACGAAAGGGTTGGAATGCGAATAAACTGGAGCTGTGAGTCATTCTTTCGCCAGCGATGAGCAAAAAGGAGGACCTGATGTCCCATTTGGATGAATTGACGGGCCAGCGTATCGAGGTATCGCTCCGCCCCGCCGCTCGGTTTGTACTGGTAGCATATTAGCCCGATCCGCACGGTTTCCCTCTTCCTTGTCTCTCTACTTTCTCTTTACCCACAAAGGAAAGCGGTGACAAATTTTTCCATGTCCATGTCTTGAAGTTTTTCGGCTCCCATCGGCTGATGGAATCCATCTTCTTATGAATATGGCAAGGGCGTGACGCCATAACGAGAAAATGCCGTCCTCTTTACGACAGTAGAGCTTACTGAAAAATCGGCTGGATCGTTTGAAGGAACGGCATTTGAGGAGAGAAAACATTGGATGAAAGGCAGGATGGCATTGGAGGGAAAGAGAGAGGGAAAGATTTTTGCGGCGGTTTGAGGACAAGCCGCCTTACCTGTCCCTGGGCATTCGAAATGGAATTGGAAAGGTAGGGCGCGCTGTCCCCAGCGCGCCGGGGAAAAGGCAAAAATGAAATTTCTTGCGGCGGTTTGAGGGCAAGCCGCTCTACCTGTCCCTGGAGCTTCGAACGGGAATGAAAAGGCGCCGATATAGGAAAAATTGACCGACTCTCTTTTTCGGACAAGCTCTACACTCGTCAGATGGTGGAAAATCAGAAAAGAATGCTCCCCCTCCTCTACTCTTTTCCGAATTTTCGCACAAGTTCTCGCATCTTCGGTCCGATCTTCTGGACTCCACAGATCCTTGTACCGACGGCTGGAGGGGCCGTCTCCACCCAACCAACGTCACGCTCCACCGTTGTAGGTCAGATAACCTCCATCCAAAAAACTTGTCATAAATGCCTAAGTGTTCTTATTTTCGAATTATGAAACACGGCAGAAATCAAGTGCCCACTTCGGTCATACGAAAGGGATTGTTCGTATTGTCGTCTATCATATTTGTTGCGCTGGTTGTATCCACCGCAACATCTGCTCCGGGGCAACCGCAAAAGCCTCAGGTAAAGGTTCGCTTTGATCCAGTTGTCAAAAACATTGAGGGCTGGAAGGTCTATGTAGATCCCTCGTTACTGCCGGGTGGGGAACACGCTGACGTCGGGTCGCGTGCGCTTGCAATGCTGGCGAATCACCTGCAGCGAATCAAAATCCTGATGCTCCCGGATCGGCTAGAGAAGCTCCAGAGGGTTGGAATCTGGATTGAGTACCGTCATCCCCGTCTGAAGGCCATGCAGTACCATCCGAGCCGGCAATGGTTGATCGAGCATGGGTATGATCCGCGGCTGGCCAAAAAGGTCCACATTACCCGAGCGGCTCAGTTACTCTCGCGTCAGCAAATGCTCAAGCATCCGGCCGTGGTGTTGCATGAGTTGGCCCATGCATACCATGATCAGTTTCTTGGATTTGACAATCCTGAGATCATAGCGGCTTATAAAAAAGCAAAGGCATCCGGCAAATACGAAAGGGTACTTGATTATCGCGGACGGTATGTCCGACACTACGCACTCACAAACCCCAAAGAGTATTTTGCCGAAGGGACAGAGGCCTATTTTTACCGTAACGACTTTTACCCATTTGTTCGTGCTGAGCTGAAGGAATTTGATCCAACCTTACATGATCTACTAGCCAAAATCTGGGGGCCAGCATGGTGAAGAAGTTGCGTTTCTTTCTGAGGACTGCATTGGCCGGGATGGCCGTGGCAGGGATGGTCCAGGCGGCTTCTCCGAGCTTGCCGAATGTGGTGATTATCCTGGCCGATGACCTGGGCTACGGAGATGTGCATTGTTACAACCCTGAATCGAAGGTCCCGACACCGAACTTGGATCGGCTCGCCGCCCAGGGCATGCGGTTTACTGACGCCCATAGTCCTGCCACAGTCTGCACCCCTTCCCGCTACAGTTTACTGACCGGACAGATGGCGTTCCGAGTGCCAAGAGGCGGAACGGTATTTACCGGCGCAGGTGGGCCTTCCTTAATTGCTCCAGAACGCTTAACTCTGGCCGAGATGCTCAAAGAAAAAGGGTATGCCACGGCCGCGGTGGGAAAATGGCACGTTGGGTTGACATTTTATGACCACGAAGGCCGACCGATCCATCAGGGCGGACTCGCGGGGGTCAAACGCATCGATTATTCCCGACGTATCGATGGGGGTCCGCTCGACCACGGTTTTGACTATTTCTTCGGCACCGCCTGTTGCCCGACCACAGACTGGTTGTATGCCTTCATCGAAGGGGATCGTATTCCGATTCGGCCTACCCATCAGTTGGATCGCAGTCGATTGCCCAAAAACCCGTATACCAGTGACTGTCGGCCAGGCATGATTGCTCCTAACTTCAAGTTGGAAGAAGTGGATCTTCTATTCCTCCAGAAGAGTCAGACGTTCCTGGAACAGCATGTGAAAAATCATCCCGACCAACCGTTCTTCCTCTACCACGCTATGCAAGCGGTTCATTTACCATCCCTTCCAGCCCCTCAATTCCAAGGCAAGACCCATGCCGGTCCTCATGGAGATTTTATCTTTGAGATGGATTGGATCGTTGGAGAACTGCTGGCCACGCTGGAACGACTGGGAGTTGCGGACAACACAATCGTGATTTTTTCCAGCGACAACGGCCCCGAAGTGATCCCGGTCTATTACATGCGCCACGATTATGGTCATGACGGGGCACGGCCATGGCGTGGCATGAAACGTGACAACTGGGAAGGTGGTCACCGGGTACCGCTCATCGTCCGTTGGCCTGGAAAGGTTAAGGCAGGAACAGTTTGTGACCAGCTCACTTCGCTGACTGATATTATGGCGACAATCGCGGATATCATCGGCTATAAGTTGCCGAAGAATGCCGCCGAGGATAGCATCAGCATGTTGCCAGCATGGCTTGGGCGGGCTAAGGGACCGATTCGGAAATATATCCTACACCAAGGTTTTCGAGGCGCGCGTACCTTGGCGATTCGTTCCGGACGTTGGAAGTACCTCGACCATAAGGGATCCGGCGGGAATAATTATAAGAAACACCGGTTGCTTAAGGAATACTACATCCCCGACAATGAACCTAACGCGCCAGGCCAGCTATACGATCTACTGACCGATCCGGGTGAACGCACCAACGTTTTCCTGGAACATCCTGAGGTTGTGCGGCGGCTGAAGAGTTTGCTGGAAACCTCTAAAGCTACTGGCCGCAGTCGACCTTAAAAAGTGACTTTGTCGATTCGGTCTAAGGTTTTGTAGGACAGCCCTTAAACCACCAGCCCGCATCTTATTCGAGGAGAGCCTCTACTCTGCCAAGGAACAGCTGCAGAAAATTTCAGAAAGTAGAATTTGGAAAGGCAGAGCGTACTGTCCTTACCGTGCCGGAAGATGAAACAAACGATTTGGGCGGTCCAGGATCAGGCCGCCCAACTTTTTGTCTCTACAGGAAAGTCTGTGTTGAGAGGCCGAGGCGACAAAAGCTACCCACTGGTTTCTTACCAATCGTCCGCCTTTCTTTTCGCGAAGCGATGCAGAAAGTGGCTGTTGGATTAGGCCTCTCCCTATTGCGGTCGGCTGAATCCTTGTGCTCTTAGTCGACGTAAGGTTGCCGAAAGGCGCTGGACGATCTCAGGATGTTGCGCCGACACATCCGTCGTTTCAGCCGGATCTTTCTCAAGATTGTAGAGCTGAGGGCGGAATTGATCGGCCTTTGGACTTCGTGGTCCCGGGAGCTTTCGGCCCGGACGAGCTCGGGGTATTCCCTCAATCCACTTCCATGGACCACTACGAATCGCAAAAACTCCATTGGCGCTCTGGAAAATCAAGTTATCTCGAAGCTGACGTTTCGGATTGCCAATAAATGCCTCGAGCATGTTGACACTGTCAGGCGCGGTGTTGCGATCCAGATGGGTCTCTCCAACGATGGCCGCAATCGTAGCAAATAGATCCACTAGGCCGACGACCTGATCGCTGACGGTTCCGGCAGGGATATGCCCGGGCCAACGCGCGATAAATGGAACCCGAAATCCTCCTTCCCAGATGTCATGTTTCCCGCCGCGTAAAGGTCCGTTGATTTTCAGGCCGGCATCCATGGCGATCGCTTGAGTCCCACTCTTACTTTTCCGCGAGATGACACCCCCATTGTCGCTTGTAAAGATGACCAGGGTGTTTTGAGCCACGTTCATCCGATCTAGCGTGTCTAAAATCCGACCTACGCTAAGATCCAAATCATGAATGAAATCTCCGTAAGGACCGGCTTTACTCGTCCCTCGGGTCTGTTTGGAAGGTGTGATTAACTCATGAACCGCCACCGGTGCAAAGTACAGGAAGAATCGACGTTTCTTCCGGCACTGTTCTTCCAGCCAGGCTACTGCCCGATCTGTCAAAACCCCCATCGTTTCCGGATCCACACGATGAGGGGCATCCAAGCCAAGGTCACCTTTCGTTGGATTTCGTTTGCTTGATCGCAGGCCATAAACCCAGTGATTCTCAACAAACACACGCGTGATGTCGTTGTGGTTTTGGGGCACGGCGAATTGGTAATCAAAACCGATCTCTAAGGGTCCGGGTTTTAGTTCTTTGGTGTAGTCAACCGGCCTCGTGGTGCCGTAGCCCAGGTGCCACTTCCCGATGATCGCGGTTGTATAACCATGACGTTTGAGTAGCGAGGCTAACGTTGGCCGGTTGGTTTCGATCAGTAAGGGATCAAACGGACTCAAGACCTGGCCCCAGTTCAGCCACGTGCGCCAGCAGTAACGACCGGTAAGCAGAGCATAACGCGTGGGGGTACAAACCGAAGAAGGGGTGTAGGCCTGGGTAAATCGCCGTCCTTCCCGTGCCAACCGATCAATATTTGGCGTTCGGACCAAGCGTGGATCTGCCCCGTAGCATCCAGCGCTGCCGTAGCCGTAATCGTCGCTCAGAATGATGACAATATTGGGGAGAGACGAAACGGCTGCCAACGCGCTGAAACCGCTTACCGTCAGCAGCACACCACAAAGTAAGGCAACTCGTCGTGACATAGTAAACTCAATACTATCCCCAAGACCTGATAGACGCAA